>NZ_JBWPVO010000011.1:0-155052 GCF_056590155.1 Isoptericola sp. GX10416
AAGGTGTTCGACTCCTCGACGGTGATGACGCCTTCCTTGCCCACCTTGTCGAGGGCCTCGGCGATGAGCTCGCCGATGGCGAGGTCGCCGGCGGAGATCGCGGCCGTGGCAGCGATCTGCTCCTTCGTCTCGACGTCGACCGACGCGTTGAGCAGCTGCTCGGTGACCGCCTCGACAGCCTTCTCGATGCCGCGCTTGACGGCGATCGGGTTGGCGCCGGCCGCGACGACGCGCAGACCCTCGCGGACGAGCGCCTGGGCGAGCACGGTCGCGGTGGTGGTGCCGTCACCCGCGACGTCGTCGGTCTTCTTGGCGACCTCCTTGACGAGCTCGGCGCCGATCTTCTCGAACGCGTCCTCGAGCTCGATCTCCTTGGCGATGGAGACACCGTCGTTGGTGATCGTGGGGGCGCCCCACTTCTTGTCCAGGACGACGTTGCGGCCCTTGGGGCCGAGCGTGACCTTCACGGTGTCGGCGAGCTGGTTGAGCCCGCGCTCCATGCTCCGACGAGCTTCCTCGTCGAACGCGATGATCTTGGCCATGGGGACTGATCCTCCGCTGTGGCTGGTGGATGGTCGGCCGGTGCCCGCGACGGACGACGCGCCCCCGCACCGTTCACATCACGGGCGTGGGCGTGCCTCACCTTTCGACCAAGGTTGTCGACCCCGGCTGTCACTCGACAGCCGAGAGTGCTAACCCATTATTGGCACTCTCCTGTCGAGAGTGCAAGACGTTCGCCGTCGGCGCACAACCGCGCCCGACGGCGGCACCCCGGACACGACGAAGGCCGGCGCCCCCGACGCATCGATGCGCCGTCGGGCGCCGGCCCTCGCCGACGCGGTCTGTCTAGATCAGCACGATCAGAGCGGGCGGACCTGCTCCGCCTGCGGGCCCTTCTGGCCCTGGCCGACCTCGAACTCCACCTGCTGACCCTCGTCGAGGGTGCGGTACCCGTCTGCCTGGATCGAGCTGAAGTGGACGAACAGGTCCTGTCCGCCGTCAGCCGGCGTGACGAAGCCGTACCCCTTCTCGGCGTTGAACCACTTGACGGTGCCCTGGGCCATCTACTTCTCCTCATCGTTCTGGCACACGGGGCCGACGCCCCGCAGTGAACAGGAGACTAGTGGCGGAGGTCACTCGAAGGGAAGCATCCGAATCCAGGGTGTCGCGATCTTCGTGGACGGGCCCGGCGTCAGCCCACCGGCTCTACCCGCACGTGCGTGACCAGCGAGATCACTCAGCGATGTCGAGGGCTTCCTTGATGACGACCACGACGTCGCCGCTCGCAAGAGGCTGCTGCGACGTCTGTTCCGCCGGGATCCCCATGATCGCTGCGACGGCTGCTGCCGTCTCCGCACGGCCTTCGGCGTACCAGACCACGTTGGTCGTCTGGCCAGAGTCACCGTCGTAGTTGTTCGCTTCCGTGTTGGTGAAGCCGTACGACGAAAGGGCGTCGGATCCCCGTCCGGCCTCGCCGCTCACGCCGCTGTCGTCGTTCAGCACCCGGACCAAGGCGCTGGTGTCGCCCTCAGCGATCAGCGCGTCGATGTCCACCGCATCGTCCGTCACCTCGTCGCTCGGCTCCTCGGACGGCTCCTCGGTCTCGTCGCCCTCGCCCTCGTCACCCTCGGACCCCTCGTCGCCCGAGCCGTCGGTCGGCTCCTCGCCGGAGCCCTCGCCCTCAGAGCCCTCGCCGCCCTCGGAGCCCTCCGGCGCTGCCGACTGCTCGGAGGCCGCCGGCGGGTTCTCCGTCGGCGTGTCGCCGCCGTCGGACAGGAAGGAGATGACGCCGATCCCCAGACCGGCGAAGACCACGGCGACGAGCAGGAACGGCCAGACCGAGCTCCACCCGCTCCGGGGCTCGCGGTGGACTCCCACCGGCGCTCCCTCGGGACCGCGGACGTCGAACTCGTCGGGCGGGTACGGGTACTGGCTCTTTGTCACGCCGGACAGGGTAGCGGTTCCCCGCCCCGGGACCTACAGCCGTTGTTCAGCATCGCGCCACCGCAGGTCAGCCGTTCGTCCCGTCGAGTCGCCGGGCGGTGCGCGCCCGCTGGCGCGTGGCCCGCATCCGGCGCAGCCGCTTCACGAGCATCGGGTCGTGCTCGAGCGCGGCCGGGGTGTCGATCAGGGCGTTGAGCACCTGGTAGTACCGCGTGGCCGACATGTCGAAGAGCTCGCGCACGGCCTGCTCCTTCGATCCGGCGTACTTCCACCACTGCTTCTCGAAGGCGAGGATCTCGCGATCCCGGTCGGTCAGCGCACCGGGTTCGGTGACCGACGACGGGGCCTCCGTCGTGGTGTCGATGTCCTGGACCAGCATCTCGCTCATAGCGGCCAGTATGGGGCACCTCGGACGCCGTCCCGGGCATCCTGGGCCGCGCGTCGCGAGTGCGCTAGCGTCTCGTGCGTGGACTCTCCGACGACGACGCGACCCGCCCTGGACACCGTGATGGCAGCCGACTGGGCTGCCGCACTCGCCGACGTCGAGCCGCAGGTCCACGCGATGGGGGACTTCCTGCGCGCCGAGGTCGCGGCCGGGCGCACCTACCTGCCGGCGCCGGGCGACGTCTTCGCCGCGTTCCGCCGTCCGCTCGCGGACGTCCGGGTGCTGGTGGTGGGGCAGGACCCGTACCCGACGCCCGGCCACCCCATGGGCCTGTCGTTCTCGGTCCAGCCGCACGTCCGGCCGGTCCCCAAGTCTCTGGCGAACATCTACACGGAGCTGGCGGACGACGTCGGCGCTCCCCCGCCGTCGTCGGGCGACCTGAGCCCGTGGGCCGACCAGGGCGTGATGATGCTGAACCGGGTGCTCACGGTGCGGCCGGGGGAACCGGCGTCGCACCGCGGCAAGGGCTGGGAGCAGGTCACCGAGGCCGCGATCAAGACGCTGGTGGCGCGGGGCGGGCCGCTGGTCGCGATCCTGTGGGGTCGTGACGCCGCGTCGCTCAAGCCGTGGCTGGGCGCCACGCCCACGGTGGAGTCCGCGCACCCGAGCCCGCTGGCGGCCTACCGCGGGTTCTTCGGGTCCAAGCCGTTCTCGCGCGTCAACGCGCTGCTGGAGCAGCAGGGGGCCGCACCCGTGGACTGGCGTCTGCCCTGAGCGACGGGTGCAAGATGGGGGACGTGAACTCGCCCTCCTCCACCCCGCCCTGGTCCCGCTACGTCGCGATCGGCGACTCGTTCTCCGAAGGCCTGTGGGACCCGTACCCGCACGCGGACGGCACGCCCGTGGCGGCCGGTACCGCGTCCGACGGCGTCCTGCGCGGCTGGGCGGACCGGCTCGCCGACCATCTGGCCGAGCGCCGCGGTGATGCCCCGTTCGAGTACGGCAATCTCGCGATCAGAGGGCGCAAGCTCCGCCAGATCATCGCCGAGCAGGTCCCTCGAGCGCTGGCCATGGAGCCGGACCTGGTGTCGCTGGTCGGTGGCGGCAACGACATCCTGCGTCCGCAGGCGGACGTGCACGGGCTCTCGGGGGCGCTCGAGCAGGCGGTCGCCGAGATCCGCTCGACGGGGGCCGACGTCCTGCTCGGGACCGGCTTCCGCACCGGCGGCGCGCTGAACTGGATGCAGGGCCGCGTCGGCATCTACAACGCGAACATCTGGTCGATCGCGCAGCGCCACGGGGCGTTCGTGCTGGACACCTGGGGTCTGGGGAGCCTGCGTGACTGGCGCATGTGGTCCGACGACCGCATCCACCTCACCGACGAGGGGCACCGCCGCGTGTCGAACGCCGCGCTCGTGGGCCTGGGGCTCGAGCCGGACGACCCGGCGTTCGACGTCCCGCTGGACGTCGCGCCCCCGGTGCGGTTCTACCGGAAGCTGCAGGCGGACGCGCAGTGGGCGCGGGTGCACGTGGCCCCCTGGGTCCGACGGCGGATCACCGGCACGTCGAGCGGTGACGGCCGGCTGGCCAAGTGGGCCGAACCGTCGATCTGGCCGCCGTCCGGGCGCTGACCACTGTGTTGTGGGCGCGATTTCTGGGCTGGATATCGGCCTGAAAGGGACGAATCGGGCCAGAAATCGCGCCCACAACAGAACGGTGGAGCCGCCTGTCGGATTCGAACCGACGACCTTCCGTTTACAAGACGGGAGCTCTACCAGCTGAGCTAAGGCGGCGGGAGCGGGGACCAGCCTACCGCGCGGCGGTCGGCCGGCCCCCGCGAGAGGGTCAGCCCTCCGCGGCCTCCTCCTCGGCCGGCTCCTCCTCGGCCGCGGGCTCGCCGCCCTGCACGGCCGTCAGCAGGCCACCGGGCTGGCTCCAGCCCTCGAAGCGCTCACCGTCGACCAGGATCGTCGGCGTACCGAAGCCTCCGTTGGCGTTCATCAGCGACTCGTCGGCGGTCGCATCGTTCGTCAGCGAGTACACGTACTGGCCGAAGGTCGCGCGGGCGGTGCCGTCGGCGATGCCCGCGGCGACGTCCGCCGGCGCGCCGGCGCCCTCCGCCAGGTCGGCGATCGCCTCGTCGTCGAGGCCGGGGGTGCCCTCCTCCGGCTGGTTCGCGAACAGCGCCTCGTTGAAGGCGAAGAACGCCTCCGGCGCGCGGTCGGCCACCCAGTAGGCCGCCGAGGCCGCGCGGGTGGAGTACTCGGTGTTGTTGGAGGCCCGGTCCAGGATCGACACGGGGTGGAAGACGACGGTGGCGTCGCCGGACGTGACCATCGTCTCGACGTCGGCGCCGTTGACCTGCTCGAACTGGCCGCAGACCGGGCACATGTAGTCGAGGTACTCGTCGACCACGGGTGCACCCTCGTTCTCGGTGCCGGCGACCAGGTCGGCACCCACGGGGATGCCGCCCGACTCGAGCGCCGTGGACGGCACGTCGGTGACCTCGGCCAGCGGGATGTCCTCGACGTTCTTCTTGGCGCCCTCGTTGATGAGGATGAACGCCGCCACGGCGACCAGTGCGGCGATCGCGAGGCCGAGGCCACCGAAGACCAGGATCCGGTTGCGCCGGTCGCGCTGCACCTGCTTCTGCTGCCGCGCGAGCGCTTCCTGGCGCGCCTCCTCGCGGAGCTGGGCCTTGTTCTTGTTCGACATCTCGGTACAGGTCCTTCGGGTCGTCGTGGGTTCCGGGCGGCAGATCCGCGCGTCAGCCTACCTGCGGCCGGACGTCGGCCCGCGAGAACCTAGCGCGAGGACCTGGGAGACACCTGGGAGGCCGTCAGAAGAACGACGGCGGGCCGTCCATGGGCCACCACTCGACCGGGTGCGAGAGCTGTGCGTACAGGATCCACGACCCGACCAGGCACACCGCCACGACGACGGCCGCGCCGAGCAGCCCGGGCGCGAGGTTGGCCAGGATCGTCCGTGCGCCGTCGCGCGCCGTGCGCCCGGCCGGCCCGAACCAGGTCGCCAGCACCGCCGACACCATCGAGCCGGCCAGCACGAGACCGAAGACGACCGGGGCGTTCCGCCCGCCGACCGACCGGGAGGCGACGTCCTCCAGCGGCACGACGATGAGGTTGCCGTCCCCGAACAGCCAGTAGCCGCCCATGACCGCGAGCAGCCCGACGCAGCCGCCGACCAGCGCCGCCGGCACGACGCCGATCGCGCCGATCGCGGCGTGGTACGGCAGGAGCAGGCCCGCCACGAGCCCGTCGGAGCGGTGCACGCCCTTGCGTTCGCGCCGCTCGTGGAAGCGGTGGCCCGAGACGCCGACGATCCGGCACAGCACAGTGACGCCGCAGAACACGCCGAACGTGATCAGCGGGTAGAAGGCAGCCAGCACGACGAACGGCAGACCGAGCGCCAGCACGGTCCCCCACCGGCGTCCGTGCACAGGGGCCGTGTACGGACCGGCGGGCTGCTCCGGCTCCGGGTCCGGCGTCACGTCGGCCAGCTCGTCGTAGCTGCGGTACCGCACGTCCCCGACCGGCAGGACCTGGGTGCCGCCGTCCTGCGCCATCGCCCGCTCACGCTCGTCCGCCGACATCACCTGCCCGGCGTCCTGCGGGTCCGGCGGCGGCGGTACGGGAGGCCCGACGACGGCGGTCTCGTCACCCGCGGGCACCCCCACGGACCGGGCCGCCCCGTGGCCCACGACGTCGCCGTCGGGCTCCCGGTCCGGTGCCGTGCCGCCGTCGTCCCCGGACTCGCCGGAGACCGCGGTGTCGTCCCCCTGGTGGGCCATCGCCCCTGCTGCGCCCGCGAGCGCCGCCGTCGCCGCACCGGCGGCGACCACGATGCGCTGGGTGGCGTGCGGGTCCTCCGGGACGCCGACGACGTCGCTCGTCCCCTCCTCGAGGTCTCGGCGGACGGCGCGCACCACGTCGGTGGGACCCCAACGGCGTGCGGGGTCGGCGTGCAGCGCGCCCGCGAGCGCCCGGCCGGTACGGGCGGGGACGCCGACGAGGTCGGCCCGGCCCTCCCGCGACCGGCGCAGCACCAGGTCGGTGGGCCGCACGCCGAAGGGTGACCGGCCCGTGGCGGCGAAGGCGAGCAGCGCGGCCCAGCTCCACCAGTCGGTCTCGGGCACGGGGTCGCCGCCGTCGAGGAGCTCGGGCGCGATGTACCCCGGGGTGCCCATCACGAACCCGGTCATGGTGGTGCGGGCGTCCTCGGGGCTCTGCGCGATCCCGAAGTCGATGAGCGACGGGCCGTCGCCGGTGACCATCACGTTGGAGGGCTTGAGGTCGCGGTGCACCACCCCGGCGGCGTGCACGGACTCCAGGGCGTCGGCGAGCTGGTCCGCCAGGGAGAAGAGGTCGGCGACGTCGAGGGGGCCGCGCGCGTCGACCTCTTCCTCGAGCGTGAGCCCCTCGATGAGCTCGGTGACGACGAACGCGTGGGGCCCCTCGAACTCTGCGTCGAGCACCTGGGCGACGGCCGGGTGCCGCAGACGCTGCAGCGCCGCGACCTCGCGCCGCAGACGCTGCCGGCCGGCGGGGTTGGCGTCCACGTGCGCGTGCAGCACCTTGAGGGCGACGCGCTGCCCGCCGCCGTCGACCGCCTCGTAGACGGCGCCCATCGCCCCGCGGCCCAGCAGGGACACGACGGAGTAGCCGCCGACGTCGGCCCCGACGGGCAGCGTCCCGTCGGCTCCGGACACCGGGGCGCCCGCCGTCATCACCTGCGACTCGTCGCCCTCTCCCATGGGCCACACCGTAGCGCCGGGGTGGGGGTCCGCGCGCTCGCACGGGCCCGGCGAGCCCGTCTCCCTGCCGTGACCGAGCAGGCGGCAGACCTGGTCGGTAAGGTGCCCGGTGGGAGTCTGGCTACCCTGTCAAGAAAGAGCAGGATGCCACCAATCTTGGGAGAGAACACCTTTGAAAGGTCAAGGATCGGCAAACGGCTCCGACGGATCCGGAGGCTACGACCTGGTCGTCGTGGCGAACCGGCTCCCGGTCGACTTCTCCGTGGACGCGGACGGCGAGGTGGACTGGCAGCGGTCCCCCGGAGGACTGGTCTCGGCGCTCGAGCCGGTCATGCAGGAGAACGACGGCGCCTGGGTCGGCTGGTCCGGCGCACCGGACCTCGCGCACGAGCCCTTCGAGGCAGATGGCATGATGCTGGTCCCGGTCACGCTCTCCGCGAGCGAGATCCGCAAGTACTACGAGGGGTTCTCCAACGACACCCTGTGGCCGCTGTACCACGACGTGATCGCGCCGCCCACCTACCACCGGCAGTGGTGGGAGGCCTACCGGCGCGTCAACCAGCGGTTCGCGGACGCCGCGGCCGCGCAGGCGGCCCACGGGGGCGTCGTGTGGGTGCACGACTACCAGCTGCAGCTCGTGCCGAAGATCCTGCGCGACCTCCGACCCGACCTGCGCATCGGGTTCTTCGACCACATCCCCTTCCCCCCGGTCGAGCTGTTCCAGCAGCTCCCGTGGCGCCGGAGCATCCTCGAGGGCCTGCTCGGCGCCGACCTCGTCGGTTTCCAGCGCGGCGGGGACGCCTCCAACTTCGTCCGCGCGGTGCGACGCCTCACGGACCACCCGACCCGCGGCTCGGTCGTCTCCATGGACTCCGACGACGGCTCCCCCGGCCGGCGGGTGCGCGCGGCGGCCTTCCCGATCTCCATCGACACCGCCAAGTTCGACGAGCTGGCCCGCAGCCCCGAGGTCCAGGCCCGCGCCAAGGAGGTCCGCGCCGACCTGGGCGACCCGGACGTCGTCATGCTCGGCGTCGACCGCCTCGACTACACCAAGGGCATCCGCCACCGGATCAAGGCCTACGGCGAGATCCTCCAGGACGGCCGCATCGAGGCCGCCAACACCACGCTGGTCCAGGTCGCCAGCCCGTCACGCGAGAACGTCGGCGCTTACCAGGAGCTCCGCGAGCACGTCGAGAGCCTCGTGGGACGCCTCAACGGCGAGTTCGGCGAGATCGGGCACTCCGCGATCCACTACCTGCACCACTCCTACCCGCCGGAGGAGATGGCGGCCCTCTACCTCGCGGCGGACGTCATGCTCGTGACCTCCCTGCGCGACGGCATGAACCTCGTCGCCAAGGAGTACATCGCGGCCCGCTCCGACCTGGGCGGCGTGCTCGTCCTGTCCGAGTTCACCGGCGCGGCCGACGAGCTCGCCCCCGGGCCGCTGCTCGTCAACCCGCACGACATCGACGGCATGAAGGACATCATCGTCACCGCCGCCCACATGGACCCCAAGGAGAAGCGCCGCCGCATGCGCCGCCTGCGCCGCAAGGTCATGGGCGACGACGTCGCGAAGTGGTCGAAGTCGTTCCTCGGCGTCCTGACGGCCATGCCGACCCGGGACACGCATGTCTGACCCGATCGACACCCCCCTCGTCGCCGCGCTGGAACGGCTCGTGGCCGACGACGGCGCCGCGGTGCTCGTCGCCCTCGACTTCGACGGGGTGCTCGCCCCGCTCGTGGACGACCCGACGGCGTCCCGCATGACGCCGGCGACCCGCGCCGCCGTGGACCGGCTGGGGGCGCACGTGCGCGAGGCCTCCGGTGCGGCTGGGGCGGCGGGTCGTGCCCGGATCGCCTTCGTCTCGGGGCGCGACCTCGACGACCTGGCGCTGCGCTCCCTCCCGCCCGCCGGCACGTACCTCGTGGGCAGCCACGGGGCGCAGACCGGCCACGCGACCGCCGACGGGATCGACGCCGTCCCGCTCGAGCTCACGCCTGAGCAGACCGACGTCCTGGCCGAGCTGACGGCCGCGCTGGACTCCGCCGTCGTCGGCCGCGAAGGGGCGTGGGTGCAGCGCAAGCCGAGCGCCGCCGTCCTGCACACGCGCACGGCCGGGCCCGCCGACTCGGCCGCTGCCGTCGAGGCGGCCGACGCCGCAGCAGCACGTCTCGGGCTGGACGCCATGCACGGCAAGGATGTGGTCGAGATCGCCGTCCTGCACACGTCCAAGGGCGAGGCGCTGGAGCGGCTGCGCACCGTCGTCGCGCACGACGTCGGCGCCCCGGCCACGCGTGTCCTGTACGCGGGCGACGACACCACCGACGAGAAGGCCTTCGCCGTGCTCGGTGCGGGCGACGTCACCCTCAAGGTCGGCTCGGGCGAGACCCTCGCCGAGCACCGCGTCGCCGACAGCGACGGCGTCGCCGCGGTCCTGGACCGGATCACCGACCTCCTCGCGGTGTGACGCACGGCCCTGCAGGGACGTGACCAGCGACATGGCGTGATCCCGGTCACGGCCATGTACGATCAGTCAGCGCGAGGCCGCCGGAACGGTCCGGTATGCGCGCGCAGGACAACAGAATGTGTCACCGCTGACACGCCAGTCGTGAACGCAAGACACCCGACCACAACGGATCGTCCGGCACGTACCTGCCGGTGGAGGGAATCACCATGGCTTCGGTCACCTACGACCACGCGACGCGGATCTACCCGGGCTCTGAGCGCCCGGCCGTGGACCAGCTCAACCTCGAGGTGGAGGACGGCGAGTTCCTCGTCCTCGTCGGCCCCTCGGGCTGCGGAAAGTCGACCTCGCTGCGCATGCTGGCGGGCCTCGAGGACGTCAACGGCGGGCACATCTACATCGGTGACCGCGACGTCACCGACGTGCAGCCCAAGGACCGTGACATCGCGATGGTCTTCCAGAACTACGCGCTCTACCCGCACATGTCGGTGGCCGACAACATGGGCTTCGCCCTGAAGATCGCGGGCACGCCGAAGGCCGAGATCCGCCAGCGCGTCGAAGAGGCCGCCAAGATCCTCGACCTCACCGAGTACCTCGACCGCAAGCCGAAGGCGCTCTCCGGTGGTCAGCGTCAGCGTGTGGCCATGGGCCGTGCCATCGTGCGTCAGCCGCAGGTGTTCCTCATGGACGAGCCGCTGTCGAACCTCGACGCCAAGCTCCGTGTCCAGACGCGTACGCAGATCGCGTCCCTGCAGCGCCGCCTCGGCGTCACGACGGTCTACGTCACGCACGACCAGACCGAGGCCCTCACGATGGGTGACCGCATCGCGGTCCTCAAGGACGGTCTGCTGCAGCAGGTCGGTACCCCGCGCGAGATGTACGACACCCCGGCGAACGTGTTCGTCGCGGGCTTCATCGGCTCCCCGGCGATGAACGTCGGCACGTTCGACGTCAAGGACGGCAAGGCCGTCGTCGGCCACGCCTCCGTGCCGCTCGACCGCGAGGCCGTCAGCCAGCTCACGGACGCCGACGGCGGCAAGATCACCGTCGGGTTCCGTCCCGAGGCGCTGGAGATCGTCTCCGCCGGCACCCCGGACGCCCTCCAGGTCGAGGTCAACCTCGTCGAGGAGCTCGGTTCGGACGCGTTCGTCTACGGCTCGCTCAAGAGCGAGGGCGCGGCCGGCGAGCTGCACTCCGGCAACTCCGACCAGGTCATCGTGCGCATCGACCCGCGCGACGTCCCGATGAAGGGTGACACCATCCACGTCACCATCGAGCCGGGCAAGTCGCACGTGTTCTCCCCCGCGACGGGCGCGCGACTCTGAGCGACGCCTGAGCAGCAGCACCGCGGCGGGGCGGGTCCGGCATCGACCGGACCCGCCCCGCCGTCGTCTACGCTGACACCCGATGGAACAGCTGCAGATCACCTCGGCGACGCCGAACTCGGCGCTGCTCGACCTGCCCTGGCGGCAGCCCCTCGCCGAGTGGCCGGCCGACGTGCTGGCCGCCCTGCCCCGCGGCATCTCCCGGCACGTGGTGCGGTTCGTGCGCCTCGACGGCCGTGTGCTCGCGATCAAGGAGATCAGCGAGTCGATCGCCTTCCGCGAGTACGAGATGCTGCGCCAGCTGCGCAAGCTCGACGTCCCCGCCGTGACACCCGTCGGCGTGGTCACGGGCCGCCGGTCCGACACGGGCGAACCTCTCGAGGCCGCCCTCGTGACCGAGCACCTGGCGTTCTCTCTGCCGTACCGTTCCGTGTTCAGCCAGGCCCTGCGCGACGAGACCGCGAACCGGCTGATCGACGCCCTCGCGGTGCTCCTCGTGCGACTGCACCTGACCGGGTTCTTCTGGGGCGACGTGTCGTTGTCCAACACGCTGTTCCGGCGCGACGCGGAACAGTTCGCGGCGTACCTCGTCGACGCCGAGACGGGAGCCCTGCACCGCGAGCTCACCCGGGGGCAGCGGGAGTACGACCTCGACCTCGCGCGGACCAACATCATCGGCGAGCTGATGGACCTCGCCGCGGGCGAGCTGCTCGACGAGGAGGTCGACGAGATCGCCATCGGCGACTCGCTGGTCGAGCGCTACACCGAGCTGTGGCAGGCGCTCACCGGCGTCGAGGCCTTCCACGCCGACGAGCGCTGGCGGGTCGCCGCCCGCATCGAGAGGCTCAACGAGCTCGGCTTCGACGTGGGCGAGCTGTCGATCACCACGGACATCGGCGGCACCACGGTGCAGATCCAGCCCCAGGTGGTGGATGCGGGGCACCACTCGCGGCGGCTGCTCAAGCTCACCGGCCTGGACGTTCAGGACAACCAGGCTCGCCGGCTGCTCAACGACCTCGACTCCTATCAGGCGGCGACCGAGCGGCAGGACGACGACGAGCAGCTCGTGGCACACGACTGGCTGCAGAACGTCTTCCGGCCGACCATCCGTGCGGTGCCCCGCGAGCTGCGACGCAAGCTCGAGCCCGCGCAGCTGTACCACGAGATCCTCGACCACCGGTGGTACATCTCCGAGCAGGCGCAGCGCGACGTGCCGATGCCCGAGACGGTCGCGTCGTACGTCGAGAACGTGCTCCAGCACCGCCCCGACGAGAAGGCCATCCTCGGGCTCGCCCCCGGAGAGACGCCCGAGCACGGCCCCGAGTCGGACTACTTCCACTACGCATCGTCCGACGGCTGACCCCGGCCGAGGTAGGGCCGCGCTCGCCGAGGTAGTACGGACCTTGCCGAGGTAGTACCGGGTTTCGCGAGGTAGTAGGGCTGGGGCCGAGGTAGTACCGGTTCGGCCGAGGTAGTAGCGCTCGCGCCGAGGTAGTGCCCGACGGCGCGAGGTAGCGCCCGGGCGCAAACGCTCAAGCCGGGTGTCGGGTGCCGTGCACGGTCGTCAATCCCGAAGTGGAGGGCGCCCAGCGCCCGTGAACGCGACCGTGCACGGCGCCCGACACCCGGCGGAACCCGACCGGGCCAACTACCTCGTCACGCGACCCACTACCTCGGCGCGCGTCCCACTACCTCGCGCAATCCGGTACTACCTCGGCGTCAGGCGGTGGCCGCGGCCCGGGCCTGCGCCACCTCGTACAGTGTGATCCCCGCGGCCACGCCCGCGTTGAGCGACTCCACCGACGACGCGATGGGGATCGACGCCACCGCGTCGCAGGTCTCGCGGACCAGGCGCGAGAGCCCCTTGCCCTCCGAGCCCACCACGATCACCAGCGGGTCCGTCGCGAAGGCCAGGTCCCGGATCTCGGTGTCGCCGCCGGCGTCGAGCCCGACGACGAACAGGCCCGCCTTCTTCAGGTCGGTCAGCGTCCGCGCCAGGTTGGTCTCCTTCGCGACCGGCACGCGGGCCGCGGCCCCGGCCGAGACCTTCCAGGCCGACGCCGTGACGGAGGCCGAGCGCCGGGAGGGCACCACTACGCCGTGCGCGCCGAACGCGCCCGCCGACCGCAGCACGGCCCCGAGGTTGCGCGGGTCGGTGACCGAGTCGAGCGCCACGATGAGCGGCGGCTCCCCGGCGTCGGCGGCGGCATCGAGCAGGTCCTCGACGTCCTTGTACTCGTACGGCGGCACCTCGAGCGCCACGCCCTGGTGCACGGAACCCTCGGTGAGCTGGTCCAGCGCCCCGCGCGACGACTCGAGCAGCCGCGCCCCCCGCATCGAGGCGAGCTCGATGATCTCGCGGGTGCGGTCGTCGTGGTCGATGCGCTCGGCGATGTGCACGGCCGTGACGGGAGCCTGCGTGCGCAGCGCCTCGAGCACGGCGTTGCGGCCGGCCACCACCTCCGCGCCACCGGTCGCCTTGCGCGTGCCGCGGGAGACGCCCTTGCGTGCGCCCTGCGCCTTCTGCGACTCCTGCCGCTTCTCCGCGGCGACCTTCTTCTTGTGCGCCGGGTGGTAGGTGCGGTCCTCGGCCCGCGGCGTCGGCCCCTTGCCCTGGAGCGCCTTGCGGCTGTGGCCGCCGGTACCGACCTGTGCGCCCTTCTTGGTGCTGCCCTTGCGCTTCGCGCCGGGACGCTGCGAGTTGCCCGCCATCAGCTGTTCTCCTCCGTGGTGGACAACGCCCAGCGGGCACCGTCCGGTGAGTCCTGCACGACGACGCCCGCCGCCGCGAGGCGGTCCCGGATCGCGTCGCTGGTGGCCCAGTCCTTCGCGGCTCGGGCTGCGGCACGCGCCTCGAGCTCCGCGCGCACAACGGCGTCGAGCGCGTCGGCCACCTTGGTGTCGGCTTCCGCGGCCCAGTGCGGGTCGGCGGGGTCGAGGCCGAGCACGTCCAGCATCCCCCGCAGCGTCACCAGCGCCAGGCGAGCGCCGTCGTCGTCCCCTGCGGCCAGGGCGCTGTTGCCGGAGCGCAACGTCTCGTGCACGACGGCGAGCGCGGCCGGGACGTTGAGATCGTCGTCCAACGCTGCCTCGAAGGCCGGCGGCAGCGCCGACGTGGCGACCTCTGTGCGGAACACGTCACCGACGCGCTCGGAGGCGCGTGCCACGAAGCCGACGAGCCGCTCCCAGGTGTGACGCGCCTCGTCGAGCGTGTCCGGCCCCCACTCGAGCATCGAGCGGTACTGGACCGCCGCGAGGGCGTAGCGCACGACCGGAGCGGGCGCCTTGGCGAGCACCTCGCCGATGAGCAGCCCGTTGCCGAGCGACTTGCTCATCTTCACGCCCTGCTGGGTCACCCAGGCCGAGTGCATCCACCGGTCGGCGAACCCGTAGCCCGCGGCTCGGGACTGGGCCTGCTCGTTCTCGTGGTGCGGGAACCGCAGGTCGAGACCGCCGCCGTGGATGTCGAAGGACTCGCCCAGGTACCGGCGCGCCATCGCGGAGCACTCGAGGTGCCAGCCCGGCCGGCCGCGCCCGAACGGCGTGTCCCAGGCCGCGGTCGCCGGCTCCCCGGGCCGCGACGCCTTCCACAGCGCGAAGTCGTGGGGGTCGCGCTTCTCCGTCGCGACGGCGTCGTCCGTGGACTCGGGGTTGAGGTCCTCGAGCCGCTGCGTGGTCAGCTCGCCGTAGGCGGGCCAGGAGCGGACGTCGAACCAGACGTTGCCGGGCCCGGTGGTGTACGAGTGCCCCGACTCGACGAGTCGCTCCATCAGGTCGATCATCTGCGGCACGTGGCCGGTGGCGCGCGGCTCGTAGGTGGGCGGCAGGACGCCCAGGGCGTCGTACGCGGCGGTGAACTCCCGCTCGTACGTGGCGGCGTGCGCCCACCACTCGACCCCGGCCGCGGCCGCCTTGGTCAGGATCTTGTCGTCGATGTCGGTGACGTTGCGGATCAACGTCACGTCCAAACCCTTGCGCTGCAGCCAGCGGCGCAGCACGTCGAACGCGACGGCGGGGCGCAGGTGGCCGACGTGCGGCGACGACTGGACGGTCGCGCCGCACAGGTAGATGCCGACCTTGCCAGGGGTTCGAGGGACGAGCTCGCGCACGGTGCGCGTGGCGGTGTCATACAGGTGCAAGGTCACCGGTCCAGGGTACCGGCCTGGTCGCCGCTCCTCGGAGCCGGGCGGCGTGGACCCTCAGCCGAAGGTGCGACCCTCGCCACGGTAGGTCGGCACCGTCCCGACCACCTCGTCGCCGCGCACCAGGTGCACGGCGGCGAACCGCTCCATCAGCTCGCCCGCCTTGGCGTGACGGAACCACACCCGGTCCCCCACGTCCAGAGGACGCCCACCCCGCAGCCGCAACGGCGTCTGCACCTCGCCGGCGGCCTCCTGCCGGGTCAGCGCCCAACCGGGAGTGACCGGCCGCGGCAGGCGGGACCGGCCCGCGGGGCCGGAGGCGATGTACCCGCCGCCGAACGCCGTCGCCCACCCGGGCCCCGGGTTCCGCACGACGTCGAGCCCGAAGAAGGCGGACGGCCGCTGCGTCACGGAGCGCATCGCGTCGAACGTGCCGGGGACGAACAGCCCGGACCCCGAGGTCACCTCGGTCACCCCGGTCCCGGCCGCGGACGTCTCGAGGGAGCCCGTACCACCGGCGTTGACCAGCTCGACGTCGTGCCCGACGGCGGCACGCACCGCCGCGAGGATGCCGCGGCGCCGCTGGTCGACGTCCGGCACGGAGAGCGCCTTGACCACCCGGACCGCCGGGGTGTCGGGCACGCCGGCGACCTGCGCCTCGTAGAACATCAGGCCCCGCAGGCGCAGACCCTCGGTGCCGGCCACCTCGACCGCCAGCGCGGCGACCTGCTCCGGGCTGCGCAGCGGCGACCGCCGGGTGCCCAGGTGGAGCTGAAGGGGACCCCACCCGACCCGCAGCGAGGAGTCCACGTCGAGGCACACCGCGACGTCCGGCAGCGCGGGCTCTCCGGCTGCTGCGTCCCGTCCGGCGAGCGCGGTCCGCACGAGCGCGAGCTGCGCGACGTCGTCGACCATGAGGGTGATCTCGCGGCGTGCGACCGGGTCGCCGGCGAGCCGGGCGAGCGCTCCGGCGTCGACCGTCGGGTAGCCGAGGAGAACGTCGCGCACGCCGGTGCCCACCAGCCACATGGCCTCGTCCAGCGAGAAGGCCATGACGCCCGCGAACCCGGCCCCCAGTGCCCGCTCGATCAGCGAGCGCACCCGCACCGACTTGGCGGCCACGCGGACCGGGGTGCCGCCGGCCCGGCTGAGCAGGCTCGCCGCGTTGGCGTCGAACACGTCGAGGTCGACGACGGCGAGCGGCGCGGGCAGGCCGTCCGTGGCCCTGGTCAGCCGCTCGGTCTCGCCCATGCACGCACGGTACACCGGCGGCCCGGCGTGGCAGAGTGTTCGCCGTGACGTTCACCACCTGGGGGCGGACCTTCACCGCCGAACCGGCACAGCGTGCGACGCCCCGCGACGAGCCGGCGCTGCGCGCCATGGTGGCCCGCGCGGCGGCCGACGGCCTGCGGGTGCGCGCCGTCGGGGCCGGGCACTCGTTCACCGACGCGGCCGTGACGGACGGGCTGCTGCTCAGCCTGGACCACCTGCGTGGCCTGGAGTCGATGCAGCGGCTGCCCTCGGGAGGTGCGCTCGTGACCGTGGGAGCGGGCACCCGGCTGCACGAGCTCAACGCGATCCTCGCCTCGCACGGCCTGGCGATGCGCAACCTGGGCGACATCGACCGACAGTCGGTCGCCGGCGCGATCTCGACCGGTACGCACGGCACGGGCGCCCGGCTCGGCGGGCTGGCCACCCAGGTTCGCGGCCTGCGACTCGTGCACGCCGACGGCACCGTGCGCACCGTGACCGACGACGACCCCGCCGGCTCGCCCGAGCGGGTGCTCTTCGAGGTGGCCCGGCTCGGTCTCGGCACGGTGGGCGTGCTCGCCGCTGTCACCCTCGAGGTGGTACCGGCCTACCTGCTCCGCTCGACGGAGACGGTACGGCCGTGGCGCGAGGTCGTGGAGGGCTACGACGAGCTCGTGGCGCAGCACCAACGGGTCGACGCCTACTGGTTCCCCGGCACGGACCGCATGCTCACGTGGTGCAACGACCCCCTGGACCGTGACGAGGCTGCCGCGCACGCCGAGCGTCAGGAGGGCCTCGCCGGCACGGTGCGGTGTCTGGGCGCAGGGGCGCGCACCATCCTCGACGAGGAGGTGCTGGCCAACGGTGCCCTCGGGGTCGCCATGCGGCTGGCGGCCGCGGCCCCCCGCTGGGTCCCACGGATCAACCGGGTGAGCGCGGCCGCGCTCGGCGACCGCACGTACGTGGCGCCGTCGGACCGCGTGCTGGTGACACGGCGGCGGGTGCGCTTCGCGGAGATGGAGTACGCCGTGCCCCGGGAGGCCCTGCGTGAGGTGCTGACCGATCTCGCGGCCTGGCTGCGGACGTCCGGCGAACCGGTGCCGTTCCCCGTGGAGGTGCGCTGCGCGGCGGCGGACGACGTGTGGCTCTCGACGGCGCGCGGCCGGGAGACGGCGTACGTGGCCGTGCACCAGTACCACCGCATGCCGCGCGAGCGGTACTTCGCCGCGGCGGAGGAGATCTTCGTGGCCGCGGGTGGGCGACCGCACTGGGGCAAGCTGCACACCCGTACCGCCGACGACCTGGCCGAGCACTACCCGCTCGACGACGTCGCGAGCGTCCGTGCCGTCGTCGACCCCGCCGGAACGTTCCGCAACGCGTACACGGACCGGGTCCTCGGCGCTCCCTGAGCGTCAGGGGCGACCCTCGGCGTCGTGGGAGGCGACCAGTGCCGTCGCGACCGCCGCGACGCCCTCGCCGCGACCGGTGAGCCCGAGCCCGTCGGACGTCGTCGCGCTCAGCGACACCGGTGCGCCGGCAGCCTCCGACAGCGCCGCCTCCGCCTCCGACCGGCGCGGCCCGACCTTCGGCCGGTTCCCGATCACCTGGACGGCGACGTTGCCGATCTCGAAGCCCGCGGCACGCACCCGGCGCGCGGCCTCCGCGAGCAGGGCCGCACCGCTCGCCCCGGCCCACTCGGGCTCGCTGGTACCGAAGTGCGACCCGAGGTCGCCGATGCCCGCCGCGGAGAACAGCGCGTCGGCTGCCGCGTGCGCCGCGACGTCCGCGTCCGAGTGACCCGCCAGCCCACGCTCCCCCGGCCAGTGCAGACCGCCCAACCACAGCTCACGGTCCGAACCCTCGGGGGCGAACGCGTGGACGTCGACGCCGACGCCGGTCCGCGGCAGGGCGCTCATCGTTCCTCCAGCAGGATGGTGGCGACGGCGAGGTCGCGTTCCGTGGTGATCTTGAGCGCCGCGGCGTCGCCGGCGACGACGTGCACGGGCTCACCGAGCGCCTCGACCAGCCCCGCGTCGTCCGTGGCGGCCAGGTGCTCGGCGGCTGCCCGGGAGGCGCCCTCGGCGTGCGCCCGGACCAGCAGGTCGTGGTCGAAGCCCTGCGGCGTCTGCACGGCACGCAGCACGCTGCGGTCCGGGGTCTCGACGACTCGCTCGACCACGGGCGCACCGGAGGCGGAGCGTCCGGCCGGGGCGCCGTCGTCGGGCGCCACCCGCTTGATCGTGTCCGTGACCGGCAGGCCGGGGACGACGGCGGGATGCCCGCTGCGCACGGCCGCCACGACGCGCCGGACGAGCGCGGGCGGGGTGAACGGCCGGGCGGCGTCGTGCACGAGGACGACGTCCGTGCCCGGGACCGCCTGGGCGAGCCCGGCGGCGACGGACGCCTGACGCGTCACGCCGCCGTCGACCACGTGCAGCTCGAGATCGAGCGGGCCGACGGCGGCACGCATCTCCGCGCTGCGACCCGGCGGCGCGGTGATGACGAGGACGTCCACCACGCCGGAGCCCGCCAGCGCCCGGGCGGCGTGCGTGATCATCGGCAGGCCGCCGACCTCGACCAGCGCCTTGGGGACGTCCCGCCCGAGCCGCGTGCCGGAGCCGGCCGCGGTGAGGATCGCGAGCGTCGTCAGGAGGCGAGCACCTCGTCGATGATGGCGCCCGCCTTCTCCTCGTCGACGCCCTCGGCGAGGGCGACCTCGGACTCGAGGATCTGACGAGCCTTGGCGAGCATGCGCTTCTCGCCGGCGCTCAGCCCACGGTCCGCGTCACGGCGCGAGAGGTCGCGCACGACCTCGCCGACCTTGATCACGTCGCCGGACGCGAGCTTCTCGAGGTTCGCCTTGTACCGCCGTGACCAGTTGGTCGGCTCCTCGGTGTACGGGGCGCGCAGCACGTCGAAGACCCTGTCGAGGCCTTCCTGGTCGACCACGTCGCGCACGCCGACGAGGTCGACGTTCTCGGCCGGGACCTCGATCGTCAGGTCGCCCTGGGCGACCTTGAGCTTGAGGTACATCTTCTCTTCACCACGGATCTTGCGCGTCTTGACCTCTTCGATCAGCGCGGCGCCGTGATGCGGGTAGACAACCGTCTCGCCTACTGTGAACGTCATCTGTAGATGTCCCCTTTCCCAGTAGGTGAGTCTATCACGGGAAAGGGCTCGCTCTGCGTGCCCGGAGGCGTTCACGCCGTGGCTCGCGACAGCATCGCCGCAGGTCAGAGCGTTGCCGGGAACCTCGGTGGATGTAGGTCGGCGAACCGCACTAGGATAGCGCCGGGCGCTCTGCGTCCTCCCATCCAGTGACACAACGCGTGCACAAGACCCGCTGTCGGCACGCACGCTCCAGCCGAAGGAGAGCACGTGGCCCGCTCCGCCCGTCCTGCCCGAACCACCCTCGCCGTCGCGGGCGCCGCCGTCGGAGCGCTGCTGCTGGGGGCGTGCGCACCGATCACCACGCAGCTCGCCTACTCGCCCTCGGACGGCAGCCGTGTCGACTTCGAGGACGCCGACGTGCGCGGTCTCAACCTGATGGTCGTGTCCGCTGCCGAGGGTGAGCAGGGCAGGGTGCTGGGCGCTCTCGCCAACGAGTCCTCCGAGGACGTCGAGTTCGTCCTGACCACCCCCGGCTCCGGCCCGGTGAGCGTCCCCGTGCCCGCGAACGGGACGGTCTACCTCGGCACCGAGGACGGCGAGCAGGTCATGCTCGGCTCCGTGGCGGCGATCCCCGGCGCGAACCTCGAGGCGTCGCTCTCCGCCGCCGGCGCGACGGAGGACTTCTACCTGCCCGTCCTCGACGGCACGCTCCCGGAGTACGCCGAGTACCTCCCCTGACCCCCGAGGTAGTAGCGGCGCCGAGGTAGTAGCGGCGCCGTCGAGGTAGTAGGAAGAGGCCCCTCCCGCTCGAGCGGGAGGGGCCTTCTCGTTGCGACGCGGCGGCCGGCGGTACTGCCTCGGCAGGCGCGGTACTACCCCGCGGTCAGCCGAAGCGGCCGGAGACGTAGTCCTCGGTCGACTTCTCGGCCGGCGACGAGAAGATCGTCGACGTGTCGTCCATCTCGATCAGCTTGCCCGGCTTGCCGGTGCCGGCGATGTTGAAGAATGCCGTCCGGTCGCTCACGCGCGCCGCCTGCTGCATGTTGTGCGTGACGATCACGATCGTGTAGTCGTTCTTCAGCTCGCCGATCAGGTCCTCGATCGCGATGGTCGAGATCGGGTCGAGGGCCGAGCAGGGCTCGTCCATGAGGAGCACCTGCGGCTTCACGGCGATGGCCCGAGCGATGCACAGCCGCTGCTGCTGCCCGCCGGAGAGTCCGGACCCCGGCTTCTCGAGGCGGTCCTTCACCTCGTTCCACAGGTTGGCGCCGTGCAGCGAGGACTCGACCAGGTCGTCGGCGTCGGCCTTGGAGATCCGCTTGTTGTTGAGCTTGACGCCCGCCAGCACGTTGTCGCGGATCGACATCGTGGGAAACGGGTTGGGTCGCTGGAACACCATGCCCACGTTGCGGCGCACCGCGACCGGGTCGACGTCCGACCCGTAGAGGTCGACGCCCTCGAGCTGGACGCTGCCCTCGACGCGCGCACCAGGAATCACCTCGTGCATCCGGTTGAGCGTGCGCAGGTACGTCGACTTGCCGCAGCCGGACGGGCCGATGAGGGCCGTCACCGACTCGGGCTCGATCGTCATCGCGACGTCCTGCACGGCGAGGAAGTCGCCGTAGTAGATGTTGAGATCCTTGACATCGATGCGCTGTGCCATCGTTATTTCCTTCTTCTGAGCTGCGTCTGGTCGGCGGGTCTGCGCGTCAGCGCAGCTTCGGGGAGAACCAACGGTTCACCAGTCGGCCGACGATGTTGAGGACCAGGACGATCGCGATGAGCACGAGTGCGGAGCCCCACGCGTTCTGGAACGCGATGTCCGCCACGCACGACGCCGACTCGCCGGACGGGCAGGGCGCGTAGCCCTGGTGGTACTGCCGGTAGCTGAAGACGGGCAGCGTCATCATGCGGCCGTCGAACGGGTTCATGTTGATCGAGTCGGTGACGCCCACGGTGACGAGCAGCGGGGCCGTCTCGCCGATGACGCGGGCGACGGCGAGCAGCACGCCCGTGGTCAGGCCCGCGATCGAGGTGCGGAGCACCACCTTGACGATCGTCAACCACTTCGGCACGCCCAGCGCGTAGGAGGCCTCGCGCAGCTCGTTCGGGACGAGCTTGAGCATCTCCTCGCAGGAGCGCACCACCACCGGGATCATGAGCACGGAGAGCGCGATGGCGCCCATGAAGCCCATCTGGGCGCTCGGGCCGAGGAAGAGGGCGAAGAGCGAGAAGGCGAAGAGCCCGGCGACGATCGACGGGATGCCGGTCATGACGTCCACGAAGAACGTGACCGCCTTGGCCAGCCAGCCGCGCCCGTACTCGACGAGGTAGATCGCCGTGAGCACGCCCACCGGTACGGAGATGAGCGCGGCGATCCCGGTGATCACGAGCGTGCCCATGATCGCGTGGTAGATGCCGCCGGTGGGGTCGCCGCCGAAGATGTTGCGCATCGACAGCGACAGGAAGTCGATGCTCATCCGGCCGACGCCCTCGACCGTGACGGTCCACAGGAGCCAGACCAGCGGGACCATCGCCAGGGCGAAGGCGAACCAGATGAGGCTCCGCATGACGAGGTCGGTGCGGCGGCGGCCCGGGTCGGCCGCCGTGAGCAGGGCGCGGGTGCGCTCGGTGGCGTCCGCGGTGTTCGTGGTTCCGGTCGCGACGCTCATCAGTTGGCCCCCGAGAATTCCTTGCGGCGCGCGACGATCCAGCGCGCGGTCATGTTGACGGCCAGCGTGATGACGAACAGGGCGAGGCCGGTCGCGATCAGCGTGTTGATGCCGAGCCCGGTCGACTCCGGGAAGTCTGCGGCGATGTACGCGGCGATCGTCTGGTGCTGCCCCGCGGCGAGGATGTCCAGGCTGTAGGAGAACCCGGGCGAGATGATCATCAGCACAGCCATCGTCTCGCCGAGCGCGCGGCCCAGACCGAGCATGGCCGCGGAGATCACGCCGGACCGCCCGAAGGGCAGGACCGCGGTGCGCACGACCTCCCAGCGGGTGGCGCCGAGGGCGAGCGCCGCCTCCTCGTGCAGCTTGGGCGTCTGGAGGAAGACCTCGCGGGACACCGCGGTGATGATCGGCAGGATCATCACGGCCAGCACCACGCCGACCGTGGCCATCGCTCGCCCGGTCGTGGACGCCTGGCCGCCGTACAGCGGGATCCAGCTCAGGTTCTCGTTCAGCCACAGCCAGACCGGCGTCAGCACGGGGGCCAGCACGAGGAAGCCCCAGAGGCCGTAGACGACCGAGGGGATCGCGGCCAGCAGGTCGACGAGGTAGCCCAGCACCTGCGACAGGCGCCGCGGCGAGTAGTGCGAGATGAACAGCGCGATGCCGATCGCCACCGGGACCGCCAGGCACAGTGCGAGGACCGCGGCCAGGAGCGTGCCGAAGACGAGGGGTCCCACGTACCCCAGGAGGGACGTGTCCTCCGGGTAGCGGGGCACGGCCGACGCGAGCTCGGTGCTGCCCGCCGTGATCGCCGGCCATGCCTGCCACAGCAGGAACAGTGCGACCGCGGCCAGCACGACGAGGATCAGGACGCCGGCGCCGACGGCGATCCAGCGGAAGACGCGGTTGAAGCCGCGGTCGGACGACCGCCGTCGGCGGACCGCGCGGGTGCCCGCTCGAGGCGGGCTGTCGGTGATGCTCACTCGGATTCCTCGCTCATGCTGGGTGCGCTGCTCTCGACTCTGCTCTGGTGCCAGACGGCGGTGCCGGCGGCCGGGCGTCGCGCCTCGGTGGGCGTGGCGCCCGGCCGCCGGCCGGAGCCTGTGGTCGGGTCAGCTCGCGGAGATCGACTCGATGCCGGGCATGATCGCCTGGCGGATCGTGTCGGACAGCGGCGCGGAACCGGCGGCGTCGGAGGCGGCCTGCTGGCCCTCCTCGCTGGCGAGGTAGGTCAGGAAGCCCTTGACCAGCTCGGCGGTCTCCGCGTCGTCGTAGGACGTGCAGGCGAGGGAGTACGACACGAGCACGATCGGGTAGGTGCCCGGGATGTCGCGCTCCAGGTCGATCGAGTAGACGTACTCGCTGGTGCCCTCGGTACGCGGCGACTGGGCGACGACCTCGGCGGCGGCCTCGGCCGAGTACGGCACGAACTCGTCGCCGACACCGACCGCGACGGTGCCCAGGTCGGCGACCTGGGAGGCGTCGGCGTAGGTGATGGTGCCGTCACCGGCCTGGGCGGCGCCGACGACCCCGGAGGTGCCCTGCGCGGACTCCTGGCCGTCGATCGGCCAGACACCGGACGGCTCGGTCGTCCAGATGTCGGGTGCGACCGTGTAGAGGTACTCCTCGAAGTTCTCCGTCGTGCCCGACTCGTCGGAGCGGTGCACCACGGTGATCGCCGTGCCGGGGAGCTCGGCGTCCGGGTTGTCCGCGGCGATCGCCTCGTCGTCCCAGGTGGTGATCTCGCCGAGGAAGATGTTGGCGATCGTCTCGGGCTGCATGTTCAGCGAGTCGACGCCCTCGAGGTTGAAGGCCACCGCCACAGGGCTGACGTAGCCGGGGAACTCGATGACCCCGTCCGGGCCGCACTGAGCCTCGGCGGCGGCGAGCTCCTCGTCGTCCAGCGCGGCGTCCGAGCCGGCGAACTTGTAGGAGCCGTCACCGAACCCGGTGCGCCCGCCGCCCGAACCGACCGGGTCGTAGTTCACGGTGGCGTCCGGGTTCGCCTGCTGGAAGCCGGCGCGCCAGGCGTTCATCGCGGCCTCCTGCGACGAGGCACCGCCGCCCGAGAGCTCGCCGGAGAGCGAGGCCGTCGCGTCGCCGGTCTCCGTCGACTCCGCGCCGTCGCCGCCCGAGGCGGTGTCCGCAGGCTCGGGGTCCGAGCCGCACGCGGCGAGGCTCAGGGCGAGCACGCCGACGGCGACGGCAGATCCTGCACGAGTGAATCGGCTGAGGTTCACGAGTCGTCCATCCTTCACGCATGTGGTGGCACCGGCGGCCGCCGGCGTTCGGATGGAACGCTAAGGAGGCCAGATGACCCGGTGACCAGGAGCAGGTGAACGACTCATGAACAGCCGAGGGCCTGTTGGCGAGACCGCCTCTCAGGACTCGTCGGCCAGCTTGTACCCCAGCCCGCGCACCGTGAGGAGGAGGGCCGGCGACCCGGGGTCGGCCTCGATCTTGGAGCGGATGCGCTTGACGTGGACGTCGAGCGTCTTCGTGTCGCCGACGTAGTCGGCGCCCCACACCCGGTCGATGAGCTGCCCGCGGGTCAGCACGCGACCGGCGTTGCGCAGCAGCAGCTCGAGCAGGTCGAACTCCTTGAGGGGCAGCGAGACCGCCTCCCCGCCCACGGCCACCGTGTGCCGCTCCACGTCCATGCGCACCGGGCCGACCTCGAGGACCGACTCGCCGTCGTCGTCGTGACCGTTGGCGCCGCTGTCGGCACCGGCCGCCCCACGCCGCCGCATGACCGCACGCATGCGCGCCAGCAGCTCGCGGAACGAGTACGGCTTGGTGACGTAGTCGTCCGCGCCGAGCTCCAGGCCCACGACCTTGTCGATCTCCGAGTCCTTGGCGGTGAGCATGATGATCGGCACGTCTCCTCGCTGCCGCAGCTCCCGGCACACCTCCGTGCCGCTGAGGCCGGGGAGCATCAGGTCGAGCAGCACGAGGTCCGCGCCGCCGTCGTCGAACCGGTCCAGCGCGTCGTTGCCGTTCGACGTCGCCACGACCTCGTAGCCCTCGCGGGTCAGCTGGTACGTCAGCGGGTCGCGGTAGGACTCCTCGTCCTCGACCACCAGGATGCGCGTCACGCGCCTACCTCCTCGTTCGTCGGGCCTTCCGGCCCGTGCTCATGGTCACCGCCGCGCCCCGCCCTCGGGGGCACGTGCGAAGCGTGGGTCACGTCGTCGGTCGCGTCTGCCGGGCTCGCCGTCGACCCGGGCGGCTCGCCGGCCGGGAGGTCCGCGGCAGGAATCCGCAAGGTGAAGGTCGACCCCTTGCCCGGCTCGGACCACACGCGCACGTCCCCGCCGTGGTCGGCGGCGACGTGCTTGACGATGCTCAGCCCGAGGCCCGTGCCGCCCGTGTCCCGCGAACGCGCCGGGTCGACGCGGTAGAAGCGTTCGAAGACCCGCTCCTGCACCTCCGCGGAGATGCCGATGCCCTGGTCGACGACGTCGATCTCGACCAGGCCGCCGCGCTCGTGCACGCCGACGCCCACGCGGGTGTTCTCCCCCGAGTAGGACACGGCGTTGTCGAGCAGGTTGCGCACCGCCGTCACGAGCAGGTTGTGGTCACCGAAGACGACGCAGTCCACCGAGCCGCCCACCGTGATGGTGATGTTCTTGCCCTGCGCCGTGGTGCGGGCCCGGTCGACGGCCTCGTCGACGACGTCGCGCACCGGGACGGGGCGGACCTGCTGCAGCGCTCCCGCCACCTGGAGGCGCGAGAGCTCGATGATCTCGTGCACCAGGGCGGACAGCCGGTGCGCCTCGGACTGCATCCGCTCGGTGAACCGGCGCACGGCCACGGGGTCGTCAGCGGCGTCCTGCACGGTCTCCGCGAGCAGCGCGAGCGCGCCCACCGGCGTCTTCAGCTCGTGGGAGACGTTGACGACGAAGTCCCGACGGATGGCCTCGACGCGCCGCGCCTCGGTGCGGTCCTCGGCCAGGACGAGGAGGTTGTCGAGCCCCAGCGCCGCGACCCGCACCTGCAGCAGCACCGTGCCGGAGCCGATCGGGCCGCGCGGCAGCTCCAGCTCCTCCTCGCGGATGACGCCGTCGCGGCGCACCTCCCGCACCATGTCGACGATCGCCGGGTGCACCAGCGCGTCGTTGCGCACGATGCCGAGCGCATACGCGGGCGGGGACGCCCGGATCACCTCGTCGTCGTCGCCGAGCACCACGGCGGCGGAGCGCAGCACCGACAGCACCCGCACGAGACCGCTGTCGAGCTCCGACGTCCCGGCGTCCGCGTCACGGCGCTGGATGCGGTCCGAGAAGCGGAAGGCGAGGGCAGCGACCAGCCCGACGACGACGCCGAGCACGCCGGCGACGACGGCGGTCGCACCCTGGATGATTCCCTCCACGCCCTCAGCCTAGGTCGCGCCGGAGCCCTCGCCGTGCCAGGGCGCCGTCTGCTCCCTGACGTGTCGTCCAGTGTTCACCTGTGGACCTCGCGACGTTCACCTGGGAGCCTGGGCCGGCTGCGAGAGTTGCTCAGCACAAGAATTC
Source organism: Isoptericola sp. GX10416 (assembly GCF_056590155.1). Taxonomy (NCBI): domain Bacteria; kingdom Bacillati; phylum Actinomycetota; class Actinomycetes; order Micrococcales; family Promicromonosporaceae; genus Isoptericola; species Isoptericola sp. GX10416. The sequence continues at coordinate 26,587 of NZ_JBWPVO010000011.1, forward strand.
CGGGAGGACACCCATGCGAGAGATCTTCGACGCCGAGCTGCAGCAGATCGGTGAGGGACTGGTGGAGATGAGCCGGCTGGTCGAGTCCGCGATCACGCGGGCCGGCTCGGCGCTGCTCGACGGCGAGCACCAGCTCGCGCAGGACGTCATCGCCGCCGATCACGAGATCGACCGGCTCGAGAAGGAGCTGGACGAGCGCTGCGTGCACCTGCTGGCGCAGCAGGCACCCGTCGCGACCGACCTGCGGGTCGTGATCAGCGCCCTGCGCATCAGCGCCACGCTGGAGCGGATGGGCGACCTGGCCCAGCACGTCGCGGAGGTGGCGCGCGGCCGGTACCCGGCGCCCGCCGTGCCGGACGGCGCGCGCGAGACGTTCGTCAGCATGAACGAGGCCGCGATCCTCGTGGCCCGCCGCACGACCGAGCTGCTGGCGACCCGCGACGTCGCGCTGGCCGCAGAGGTGGAGCAGGGCGACGACACCCTCGACCAGCTCCACCAGGACACGTTCGCGGCCACGCTGTCCCCGGACTGGACGGGCACCGCGCAGGAGACGGTGGACGTCACCCTGCTGGGCCGCTACTACGAGCGGTTCGGCGACCACGGCGTCTCCGTGGCACGACGCATCACGTTCCTCGTGACGGGCGACTTCGACGCGGAGCACTCCCGCGTCGCCGAGGCCTGAGCGGCGCACGCGGCGCTCCGGGTCTCGATGGACGACGACGGCGGCGCTCCCCGCGATGGGGGGCGCCGCCGTCGTGCACGACACGCCGGACGTGCCGGTGTGCCGGAGGGCTACTTGCCCTGGTTGGCCACGGCCGCGATGGCTTCCTTCGCGGCCTCCGGGTCCAGGTAGGTGCCACCCGGGTTGGTGGGCTTCAGCGTCTCCTCGTCGAGCTCGTAGAGCAGCGGGATCCCCGTCGGGACGTTCAGCCCCGCGATGGTCTCGTCGTCGACCCCGTCGAGGTGCTTGATGATCGCGCGCAGCGAGTTGCCGTGCGCGGCCACCAGGACGGTCTTGCCCGCCTGGAGGTCGGGCACGATCTCGCCGTCCCAGTAGGGCAGGGCCCGCTCCAGCACCTGCTTGAGCGCCTCGCTGCGCGGGATCGGCTCCCCCGCGTAACGGACGTCGGCGTCCTGGGAGAACTCCGAGCCGAGCTCGATCTCGGGCGGCGGAACGTCGTACGAACGACGCCAGAGCATGAACTGCTCCTCGCCGTACTGGTCGCGGACCTGCTTCTTGTCCTTGCCCTGCAGGTCGCCGTAGTGGCGCTCGTTCAGGCGCCAGCTGCGCTTGACGGGGATCCAGTGGAGATCCGCGGCGTCGAGCGCGAGGTTCGCGGTCGAGATCGCACGGCGCAGCAGCGAGGTGTGCAGCACGTCGGGCAGCACGTCGGCCTCCGTCAGGAGGGTGCCGCCGCGCTTCGCCTCCTCGATGCCCTTGTCCGACAGCGGGACGTCGACCCAGCCGGTGAAGAGGTTCTTGGCGTTCCACTCGCTCTCGCCGTGGCGGAGCAGCACGAGGGTGTAGGTCATGCCTCCATCCTGCCCTGACCGAGGGACCGGACGCACTTCCCGGCCGGATCGCGGACGTCTGGCGTCCGTCGTCTCGCCGTCGGCGAGCCGCCGTCAGGCGTCGGCGCGCTCGAGGACGAACACGGGGATCTCGCGATCCGTCTTCGTCTGGTACTCGGCGTAGTCAGGCCACGCCTCGACCGCGCGCTCCCACCAGGCCGCCCGCTCCTCGCCGGCGACCTCGCGGGCGACGTAGTCGTGCTTCTCCGTGCCGTCCTGCAGCTCGACCTGCGGGTTCGCCACGATGTTGTGGTACCAGACGGGGTGCTTCGGTGCACCGCCCATGGAGGCGACGACGGCGTAGGCGCCGTCGTGCTCGACGCGCATCAGCGGCGTCTTGCGCACCTTGCCGCTCCGGGCGCCAAGGGTCGTCAGGATGATGACCGGCTTGCCACGCAACGTGGTGCCCTCGGTGCCGCCCGAGGACTCGTACGTCGAGACCTGCTCGGCGGCCCAGGTGGACGGGCTGGGGACGTATTCTCCGGTGATAGGCATGTCCGCGCCAACGTCGTCGGACCGCCAGGTCATTCCCGGTGCGCTACCTCGCGCGGCGGACCTTGCCGGCCTGCTCGTACACGTCCAGCATCGCCGCGGCCGCGCGGTCCCAGGAGAAACGCTCGCTCGCGCGCCGGGCACCCGCCGCGAGCCGGACGAGCCGGGGCTCGTCGGCCAGCAGCCCGGTCAGCTCCCGCGCCCAGGTCCACGGGCTGTGGTCGCGCACCAGCACGCCCGAGACGTCGTCGACCACCACGGTCTGCAGCCCGCCCACGGCCGCGGCGACGACCGGCGTCCCGCAGGCCTGCGCCTCGGCCGCCACCAGGCCGAAGGACTCGTTGTGCGACGGCACGGCGACGACGTCGGCCGCCCGGTACCAGTCGGCGAGCTCGCTGCGCGGCACCGGCGGACGCACGTCCAGGTGCTCCCCGACCCCCGTCTGGTGGGCCAGGGCCTCGAGCTCGCGCACCGCCGTCGGACGACCGCTCGCACCACCCAGGACCACGAGCCGCGGGAGCAGCTGGTCCTCCGGCGCGCCCGCCGGGTCCGTGTGGTCCGCCATGACCCCCCACGCCCGCACGAGGACGTCCGGCCCCTTGAGCAGCTGTACCCGGCCCGCGAAGAGCACGACGGGCCGGTCGTCCGGCAGGCCGAGCCGCTCGCGGAGCGCGCGCCGAGACTCCGCCGTCGTCCCCGCGGGCGACGCCGGGGCGAACTCCTCCAGGTCGACGCCCGGGGCCACCACGTGGACCCGGTCCGGGTCCGCGTGGCAGTACCGCACGAGGTCGTCGGCCTCTTCGCGCGTCGACGCGACCAGCGCGTCCGAGGCCTCGACCACCTGCTCCTCGCCGATGATGCGGCCCTGCGGCTCCGGGACGTCCCCCGGGGCGAGCGCCGCGTTCTTCACGCGCGCCATCGTGTGCATGGTGTGCACCAGCGGGACGTCCCAGCGCTCGGCGGCCAGCCAGCCGACCTGCCCCGAGAGCCAGTAGTGCGCATGCACGACGTCGTACCAGTCGGCCGGGCGGTGCGCCTCGGCGCGCAGCACCCCGGCGGTGAACGCGCAGAGCTGGCCCGGCAGGTCGTTCTTGTCGAGGCCCTCGTACGGCCCGGCCGACACGTGCACGACCCGGATGCCCGGCTCGACCTCCACGACCTTCGGCTGGGCCGACGTCGTCGCGCGGGTGTAGATCTCCACCTCGGCCCCGCGCCCGGCGAGCGCCCGGGACAGCTCCAGGACGTAGACGTTCATCCCGCCCGCGTCGCCAGTGCCCGGCTGGTCCAGGGGCGAGGTGTGGACCGAGAGCATCGCGACCCGCGGGCCGGGCCGGGCGGGGGTCATCGCCCCACCACGACGCACGCCGGGGGTGTCGCCCACGGGACACGTGAGACGACCTCACCGGCACCCGAGCCGACGTCCAGCCGCACCGCGGCGAGCTCGCTCGACCCCTGCAGGGCCACGACCACGAGCTCCGCCCCGTCCGCGTCGAGCACCTCGTGGTGCCGGGGCCAGCCGCCGTCCCCCAGCGAGGTGTCGGCGAGGTGCGTGATCGTCGGTGCGGCGCCGTCCGCCACCTCGTGGACCGCGAGCACGTCCGGCCCACGCACACCCACGTGCAGCCGCGTGCCGTCCCCGCTCACGGTGACGTGCCCGCCGAAGTCCTCCCCGGCGACGGCGCCCGGCCTGACCGGCACGGCGCCCGCGTGCTCCCACCCCGCACCCGACGGGACCAGCACGTGCAGCTGCGCGTCGAGCTCGCCGACCACCACCAGTGCACCGCTCGGCAGGACGACGAGGTGCCGGGGACCGGTGCCGGCGGGAAGGCGTGCCGCGACGTCGTCGTCCACGGACGGGTCGTCGGCCGCGGGCGAGCGGCTCGGGCCGGCGTCGCCGGGGCCCGCGTCGACCGGGTACCGCCGGACCAGGTCCGCGCCGAGGTCGGTCACCAGCACGTGGTCGCCGACGACCGTGACCTGATGGGCGTGCGGGCCCTCCTGCCGATCCGTGACCGGCCCGGTCCCCTCACCGAGGTGCACCGCCCGGTGGTCCTCCGCCGGGGTGCCGTCGTCGGCCACCGCGACCGCCGCCGCGGCGCCGTCGCCGTAGTTCGCGACCCAGACGGTCCGCGGCGTCGCGGCCACGTGGCACGGGTCGTCGCCGCCCGAGGCGAGCGCGCCGAGCGGGGTGGCGCCCCCGTCGTCGGAGACGTGCAGCGCGGTCAGCCTCCCGGGCGCCGTCTCGGAGACGGCGTAGAGCGCCGGAGCGTGCGGGTGCAGAGCCAGGAAGGACGGCGCCGCCACCTCCGCGGCGAGCGTCGGGGTGCCGAAGGCCCCGGTGCCCGGGTCCACCTCGACCCGCCACACGCCCTCACCGGTGCCCGGCGTGCTGCCCGCGGGATAGGTGCCGATCCACAGGGTCCGGGAGCTCGAGGAGATCATGGGGCCAGCCTAGGCTCCGGACAGCACCGCGCCCCGGCGGGGCTGATCCGACCGGGGCGCAGGCTGGTTGTGGTGAGGGTCAGTGAGCGGCTTCGTAGGCCTCCAGGACGCGACCCGGGATGCGGCCGCGGTCGTTGACCGTGTGACCGTTCTCGCGCGCCCACTCGCGGATCTTCTGCAACTGCTCACGATCGGTGCGGCCACGGCGCGACGCCGTGGCGCGAGGGGTGGTCCTTGCCACCGTCTTGCGTCCGTGCCCGATCCACTGGGACAGGGACTCGCGGAGCTCGGCAGCATGCGCTGCAGAGAGGTCGATCTCGTACGACACACCGTCCAGCGCAAAGGTGACGGTCTCGTCACCCTCGCTCCCGTCGATGTCGTCGATCAGTACGACCTGTGTCTTCTGAACCACGCTGTCACCCTCCGGTGCCTCGAATTGACTGAGCGATTCGAGCATGCCCGAGCAGAGAATGAATTGTCAACTCACCACGACCGGTCAGGCGTTCTTGATTGCCTCGGCAGAACCATTCGCCGAATTCTTCTCCGCAGCCATCCGCGCCTCGGCATCATGGAGCTCGAGCGCCGCACGCTCGTTCCGGTCGGCCCGCATGATCTTCCGCATCACGAACCAGAAGAGCAGACCGACGCCCACGGAAGGGACCAGCCCGGCAAGCACCGCCCAGAAGGTATCCATGTCTCGATCCTCTCAGTGCGTCGGCTTGACGAGCGGGAACAGAATGGTCTCGCGGATGCCGGCGCCGGTGAGTGCCATGAGCAACCTGTCGATGCCCATCCCCATTCCACCGGCCGGCGGCATCGCAAACTCCATCGCCGTCAGGAAGTCGTCGTCGAGACGCATGGCCTCGTCGTCGCCGGCCGCAGCCAGCAGCGCCTGGGCCTCGAACCGCTGGCGCTGGATCACGGGGTCCACGAGCTCGGAGTAGGCCGTGGCGAGCTCGAAACCGCGCACATAGAGGTCCCACTTCTCGACCTGGCCCGGGACGCTGCGGTGGTCGCGCGTGAGCGGGGAGGTCTCGACCGGAAAGTCCCGGACAAAGGTCGGTGCGTGCAGGTGGTCGCCCACGTGGTGCTCCCACAGCTCTTCGACGAGCTTTCCGTGACTGGCCTTCTTCGGGTCGATCGAGATCTCGACCTTCTCGGCGAGCGCCATCAGATGCTCCACCGACGTCTGCGGCGTGATCTCCTCTCCCACGGCCGCCGAGAGGGAGTCGTACATCTTGATGTCGGCCCACTCGCCGCCCAGGTCGTACTCCTCGCCGTCGGCCAGGGTGACCAGGGTGGTACCGAGGACGTCCTCGGCAGCCCGCTGCACAAGATTCTTGGTGAGATCCGCCATCGTGTCGTAGTCACCGTACGACTCGTAGGCCTCGACCATCGCGAACTCGGGCGAGTGGGAGGAGTCCGCGCCCTCGTTGCGGAAGTTGCGATTGATCTCGAAGACGCGCTCGACACCACCGACGACGGCCTTCTTGAGGAACAGCTCCGGCGCGATCCGCAGGAACAGATCCATGTCGTAGGCGTTCATGTGCGTCTCGAAAGGCCGCGCAGAGGCGCCCGAGGCGACCGTCTGCAGCATCGGCGTCTCGACCTCGAGAAAGTCACGGCGGTGGAAGTTCTCGCGCAGCGAGCGCACGACGCCGGCACGCACCCGCACCATGTCGCGTGCGGCCGGGCGCGCGATGAGGTCCACGTACCGCTGGCGGACCCGTGCCTCCTCCGAGAGCTCCTTGTGCAGGACCGGCAGCGGGCGCAGCGCCTTCGCCGCCATTCGCCAGGAGTCGGCGAAGATGCTCAGCTCACCCCGGCGGGAAGCCCCGACGCGTCCGTGGACGAACAGGTGGTCGCCGAGGTCGACGTCGGCCTTGAACGCGGCCAGCGACTCCTCCCCGACCACCTTCTGGCTGAGCATCGCCTGCAACCGGTTCCCCTCGCCGTCCTGCAGCGACACGAAGCAGAGCTTGCCGGTGTTGCGCAGGAAGACCACCCGGCCGGCGACGCCGACGAGGTCGTCAGTCTCGACGCCGGGCTCGAGGTGTCCGTACCCGTCGCGGACCGCGACGATCGTGGTCGTGATCGGGAGGCTGACGGGGTACGCCTCACCGCCCTCGGCGATGATGCGGTCACGCTTCTCGAGACGGACTCGCAGCTGCTCGGGGAGGTCGTCGGGCGCGGCGGAGGCGGGATTCTCGGGGGTCGTCACCGTTCGATTCTACGGGCCTGCCGAGGGGCCGTGGCCTCAGACCAGCGACACCCGGCGGTTCCAGGAGCGCACGCTCCAGACGACGCACACCAGGGCCACCACCAGCAGCGCCGGCAGGAACCCGATGGGCATGACGTCGGCGGGGGTGCCCGCCACCATCTCGACGAACACAGCGAAGCGGACGATGCTCAGCCGGCCGTCGTCGACCCCGATCGCCAGCGGCACGAGGGCGAACGAGGCGAAGGTGGCGACCTGTGTGACCAGGTACACACCCACCCAGACCACGACCGGGCCTCCCACGCCCAGCCGGTTCAGCGGTGCTTGGCTCCCGATCGATGCAGCGAAGAAGTACTGCACCGGCCAGATCAGGACGAGCGAGACGACCGCGACCACGATGGCGACGACGCCCCAGGCGGGCGCCATCTCGACCAGTCGCGCCCAGCCCTCGCGCAGCGGCCTGAACAGGTCGCCCCGCCCCGTCCCGTCGCCGGTGCCGACCAGGGGCGACACGGCGAGCGCGATGCCGAGGCTGAGGGCGATCCCGGCGAGGGAGACCAGCCACGCCCAGACCGTCTTGGCCCAGTAGATCGAGGATCCTCGCACCGGCAACGTCTGGGTCAGGTATCCCCGGCGGCCGTAGCTGGACTGCCAGTAGGCCACGGCCAGCACGATCTGGGCCGCGGGGACGACGGCGAAGACCGCTCCCACCGTGAGCATCGTGCCGACCGGGGCGAGCACCGGCCAGCCGGTCGCGGCGAACAGGGCACCGACGGCGGCCACGAGGACCGCGGCACCGCCCACGACCCCGAGCATCGCGCGGGTCAGGACCAGTTCGTGCCTCAGGAGCGTGATCATGAGCGGTACACCTTTCGGAAGATCTGGTCGAGGCTCGCGCCGTGCTCGGCGCGCAGGTCGTCGACCGCACCGGTGAGGGCCACGCGGCCGTGGCGCATCATCACCACCGAGTCCAGCGCGGTCTCGAGGTCGTGCACCAGGTGGGTGGCGACGAGCAGCAACGACCCGGGTTCGAGGTTGCGGAGGATGCCGTCGAGGATCCCGTCGCGCGCGGCCGGGTCGACGCCGGAGATCGGCTCGTCGAGCAGGAACACGCGCGCCCGGCGTGCCATCGCGAGGGAGATCTGCACCTTCTCGCGCATGCCCTTGGACATCTCCTTGAGCCGCATCGACTCGTCCAGCCCGAAGGTGGAGATCAGGTCGCGTGCCCTGCCCTCGTCGAAGTCTCCGAAGAAGTCGCCGAACAGGTCCAGGCAGTAGCGCACCCGGACCTGATCGGGCAGGGAGCTCGTGTCCGGCAGGTAGGACACGATCGCCTTCGACTCGGGGCCGGGAGCGTGCCCGCCGACCCGGACGTCGCCGGTGTAGTCGGCGTACACACCGGCGAGGGTCTTCAGCAGCGTCGACTTGCCGCAGCCGTTCTCTCCCAGGAGACCGACGATCTGCCCGGCGGGGAGGTCCAGGTCCAGGCCGTCCAGGGCGGTGCGGGACCCGTATCGGACGGTCAGGTCGCGGACGCTGACCAGCCCACGCTCAGGCGTCATCGTGCTCTCCCCGGGCGACAGTGCGGATGTGGTCGTCATGGTTCCATCTCTCCTCGATCAGCTGCCGGGCCCGGGTCCGGGACATGCCCAGCCCTCGCGCCCGGTGGACGTAGTCGTCCGCGGCACCGACCGCGAGCCGAGCCCGGACCTCGTCGATGACCTGCTCGTCGGACGTGACGAACCGGCCCGCGGTGCGCTCGGAGCGGCACAGCCCGCGGCGTTCCATCTCGGCCAGCGCCCGCTGGACGGTGTTCGGGTTGACGCCGAGCTCGGACGCCAGCTCGCGGACGCCGGAGATCCGGCCGCCCGCCGGCCAGGCCCGCGTGACGATGCGCCGCGAGAACTCGGCGACGAGCTGCTCCCAGATGGGCGAGCTGGTGTCGAACTCCATGCGGCCCTCCTGTCCTACTGTATTAAGTCATTAGTACAATAGCACGGCCGGATCGTCATACCCTGGGGGGTATTGAGGTATGCTCGGTCGTACCGACGAGAAGGGCAGACCATGTGTAGAGCAGTGACCTGCAAGAACTGCGGCAAGACGACGTGGGCCGGTTGCGGGCAGCACGTCGACGAGGTCATGCGGGCTGTCCCGCGGGCCGACCGGTGCGAAGGCCACGCGCAGGAGCCTGCTCCGCGCTCCGTCCTCGCGCGCCTGTTCAGGCGGTGACCGCCCGCGGCGCGCACGCCGCGGCCCGAGGAGAGGAAGAGACATGGAGCTCGACAAGGACGAGATGAAGAAGGTCTCGAACCGGCTCAAGCGCGCGCAGGGGCAGCTCTCCGCTGTGGTGCGCATGGTCGACGAGGGCAGCGACTGCGCCGATGTGGTGACACAGCTCTCGGCCGTCTCCAAGGCGTTGGACCGCGCAGGGTTCGCGATCATCGCCTCAGGCCTGAAGCAGTGCCTCGCCGACGAGGAGAACGGCGCGGCGGACGTCGACCGGCTCGAGAAGCTCTTCCTCAGCCTGGCGTAGCCGCGCCGACGGAGCCCGGCCGATCACGTTGCCCGGGATCCTGCGGGGTGTGGGACTCGGCGGGTGCGCCGTCGGGATCCTGCTGCACCAGGTCTGTCCGGACGTCTCGCCGCACCGGACCGGGTCATGCTCCCGGCCTGGCCCGGCAGCCCTTGTGTCATTGGATACCCCCAGCACGAACCTCAAGGAGTGACTCCCCATGCTGCTCGAACGGATCTACGACGAGGACCTCGCCCAGGCGAGCTACTTCATCGGCTGCCAGGCCGAGGGCGAGGCCGTGGTCGTCGACGCCCGGCGTGACGTCGCCGAGTACCTCGACCTCGCCCAGCGGCACGGCATGCGCATCGTGGCCGTCACCGAGACCCACATCCACGCCGACTACCTCTCCGGGACGCGCGAGCTCGCCGCGACCACCGGCGCCGACATCTACGTCTCCGGCGAGGGTGGGCGGGACTGGCAGTACGGGTTCGAGGCGAACCGCCTGCACCACGGCGACACGATCTCGATCGGCAACATCACCATCGAGGCTCGCCACACGCCCGGGCACACGCCCGAGCACCTGGCCATGCTGGTGACCGACGGCGCCTTCAGCGACTCGCCCGGCTACGCCCTCACCGGCGACTTCGTGTTCGCCGGCGACCTCGGACGCCCCGACCTGCTCGACGAGGCCGCGGGCGGCGTCGACACACGCTTCGAGGGCGCGCGCCGGCTCTTCGCGAGCCTGCGGGACGAGTTCCTCACCCTCGCCGACCACATCCAGGTCTTCCCCGCCCACGGCGCCGGGAGCGCTTGCGGCAAGGCGCTCGGCGCCCTGCCGTCCACCACGGTCGGCTACGAGCGCCTCAACGCCTGGTGGACTCCCTACCTGCGCGACGACGACGAGCAGGGCTTCATCGACGAGCTGCTCGACGGGCAGCCCGACGCCCACGCCTACTTCGCGCGGATGAAGCGCGAGAACAGGGACGGACCGCGGCTGCTCGGCCCGCTGTCGCCGGTCGACCGGGCGGACCAGGCCGACCTCGCGCGCCGGCTCGAGGCGGACGAGGTGATCTTCGTCGACACCCGCGACCAGCACGCCGTGCACGCCGGCACGGTCGACCGGAGCCTCCACGTCCCCGGGCTCGCCAAGGCGGCCAGCTACGGCGCCTGGGTCTACGACCCCGAGAGGGAGACCCGTCCGCTGGTGCTGCTCGCCCCGGACCAGGAGTTCGCCGAGGCGATGCGTGACCACCTGATCCGCGTCGGCATCGACACGGTGGTCGGCTTCACGTCCGACCTCGACGGGCTCCCCCTGACCACGCCCGCCGTCGTCCCGCCGTCCGGGCTCGACGCCGTCGACGCCGCGATGCTGCTCGACGTGCGCAACAGGACCGAGCACGACGACGGCCACATCCCCGGCTCGGAGCACCTCAGCGGCGGCCGCGTGCTCTGGCACCTGGACGAGCTGCCCGACGGCGGCACGATCGTGACGTACTGCCAGTCCGGTGTGCGCAACGCCGTGATCGCCAGCGCGCTGCGTCGCGCCGGCTACGACGCCGTCGAGCTCGAGGGCAGCTACGCGGGCTGGGCCGACCGGCAGCAGTCCCGGCCCGTCACCGCGCCGGCGTGACCGGCGCCGGACCCGTCGTCCCGCGAGCCACCTGAGCGACGACCATGGACATCTCGACGGTGCTCGTCCTCCTGCTGGCGGTGGTGGTGGGCCTCTCCCTCGGCCTGCTCGGCGGGGGAGGCTCCATCCTCACCGTCCCGCTGCTCACCTACGTGGCCGGGTTCCCGCCCAAGGAGGCGATCGCCGCGTCGCTCCTGGTGGTGGGCGTCACCTCCGTCGCGAGCATGCTCGCCCACGCGCGGCGTGGCAACGTCCGGTGGCGGACCGGCCTGATCTTCGGCGCGGCCGGGATGGCCGGCGCCTTCGTCGGCGGTCTCGTCGGCGGGCAGGTGCCGGGCACGATCCTCATGATCGCCTTCGCCGTCATGATGATCGCGACGGCGGCCGCCATGCTGCGCGGGCGCCGCACGAGGCCCGCTCCGTCGCGCGACGCCGGGGGCCGGCCGTGGCTGCGTATCGTCGTGGACGGCCTGGTCGTCGGCCTGGTCACCGGCCTGGTCGGCGCGGGCGGCGGGTTCCTCGTGGTCCCGGCGCTCGCGCTGCTCGCCGGGCTGCCGATGGCCGTCGCGGCGGGGACGTCCCTGCTGGTCATCGCGATGAAGTCGTTCGCGGGGCTGGCGGGCTACCTCACCACGGTGTCCCTCGACCTGGGCATCGTCGCGGGCGTGACGGCGGCAGCGGTCGTGGGCTCGCTGATCGGCGCCCGACTCACCTCCCGGGTGCCCGAGGCGGCGTTGCGCCGAGGATTCGGCTACTTCGTCCTCGCCATGGGGGTCGTGGTGCTGGGCCAGGAGCTTCCCGGTGCGGCCGCCCTGGTCGTCGTGACGGTCGCCGTCCTGGCCGCAGCGGCCGCGATCATGTGCCGCCTCGTGCGCAACCGGTGCCCCTGGTCCGCGCAGCCCGGGCTCGGCTGATCGCCAGGTCCGGCGGCCGGTACCGTGGCGCCGTGAGCACGCCCGAGAGCCTCCCCGACCACTCCCCCGCTGCCGTCGTCCCCGGCCTCGACACCGACTGGGTCGCGCGCACGGTCGAGACCGCCCTCGACGAGGACCTGGGCCCCGCACCCGGCCGGGACGTCACCACCCAGGCCACCGTGCCGACGTCGGCCACCGGTACCGCCGAGCTGGTCGCCCGCGAGGAGGGCACCGTCGCCGGTCTGGTGGTGGTCGCCGAGACCCTCCGGCAGACCGCCGGGCGTCTCGGCCTCCCCGTGCCCGAGGTGACGTTCCACGTCCACGACGGCACCGCCGTCGTCCCCGGCCAGGTGCTGGCCACGCTGACCGGGCGCACGCAGGTGCTGCTCGTCGCGGAACGGACCCTGCTCAACCTCGCCTCGCGGGCGTCGGGGGTGGCGAGCGCGGCGGCCGCCTTCGCCCGCGAGCTCGCCGGGACCGGGGCCCAGGTGCTCGACACGCGCAAGACCACGCCCGGCCTGCGGGCGCTGGACAAGTACGCCGTGCGGGCGGGCGGCGGGACGAACAAGCGCATGGGGCTCTACGACGTCGCGATGGTGAAGGACAACCACGTGATCGCCGCCGGCGGCGTGGCCGCCGCGATCCGAGCGGTGCGCGACACCTTCCCCGACGTGCTCGTCCAGGTGGAGGCCGACACGACCGCGCAGGCCATGGAGGCCCTCGACGCGGGCGCCGACTTCCTGCTCCTGGACAACATGCCCACCGCGATGCTCGCCGCGACCGTCGCCGCGGTCCGCGAGCGCGAGGGGCACGACGGCGTGGCGCAGCGCGTCGAGCTGGAGGCGACAGGCAACCTCACGCTCGACCGGGCACGCGAGGTGGCGTCGACCGGGGTGGACTATCTCTCGGTCGGGGCGCTGACGCACTCCGCGCCCATCCTCGACCTCGGGCTGGACCTGCGGGGGTAGGTACTACCTCGGGGCGGTACTACCTCGCGAGGAGGGTGCCGTCGGTGTCGAGCGAGACGGTGACCCGCCGCTCCCACGCCGGGTCACGGTCCGGGAAGTCCGTGCGGAAGTGCCCGCCACGGCTCTCCGTGCGCACCCACGCCGCGCGCACCAGCGCCCGCGCGACCTGGTGGACGTTGGTGGTCTCCCACTCCGCGGCCTGCGGCGCCGCGACGACGTCCGCCTCCCGGTGGGCCGACGTCGTCACCCCGGCCAGCGCGGCGTCCGCACGTTCCAGCGACGCGGCCGAACGGACCGGCCCGGCGCCGTCGGACGCCGCCCGCTGCACCCGCGAGCGGGCCGCGGCGGCGACGAGGGCCGCGTCGCCCGGACGCTCGGCGGCCTCCGGCGCGTCACGCAGCTCACCCGCCTCGTACCGCTGCACGACGTCCGCGGCGGCCCGTTGCGCGAACACGAGCCCCTCCAGCAGCGAGTTGGACGCCAGCCGGTTGGCCCCGTGCACGCCGGTGCACGCCACCTCGCCGACCGCGTAGAGTCCCGGGACCGACGTCCGGCCCCGCAGGTCCGTGACGACACCGCCGGAGTGGTAGTGCTGGGCGGGAGCCACGGGCACGGGCTCCTCGGTCCAGTCGATGCCGGCCTCGAGCAGACGAGCCGTGATGCCGGGGAACCGGCGGCGCAGGAAGTCAGCCCCCAGCGCGCGGGCGTCCAGCAGCACGTGGTCGGCGCAGGTCGCCGCCATCTGCCGCACGATCGCGTGCGCGACCACGTCGCGGGGAGCCAGCTCCGCCATCGGGTGCGCGTCGGGCATGAACCGCTGCCCCGCGACGTCGAGCAGCAGCGCCCCCTCGCCGCGGACGGCCTCGCTGATGAGCGGCAGCTGCCCGCGCGCCCCCGCGCCGAGCCACAGCACCGTGGGATGGAACTGGACGAACTCCAGGTCGCCGAGCTCGGCGCCGGCCCGTAGCGCCGCCGCGATGCCGTCCGCCGTCGCGCCGGGCGGGTTCGTCGAGGACCGGAACACCTGGCCCACTCCCCCGGTCGCGAGCACGACCGTCGGCGCGAGGACCGCCCCGACGCCGTCACGCGACCCCGCGCCCCGCACGTGCAGGGTCACGCCGGCCACCGGCCCCGGACCGTCCGACGACGGCGCACCGGTCAGGACGTCCAGCACCAGCGCGTTCTCTATCACCTCGATGCCGGGGTCGTGCTGGACGGCCTCGATCTGCGCCACCAGCGCCCGGGAGATCTCCGCCCCCGTGGCGTCACCTCCGGCGTGCGCGATCCGGTCCGCCCGGTGACCGCCCTCACGGGTGAGCGCGATGCCGCCGTCGGCCGCCAGGTCGAACGTCGCACCGCGTCCCACCAGCTCACGGACGCGGTCCGGGCCCTCCGTGACGAGCACCTCCACGGCCGCTGGATCGCTCAGCCCACCGCCTGCCACGAGGGTGTCGTGCAGGTGTGCCGCAGCGGTGTCGTCGGGGTGCAGCACGGCGGCGATCCCGCCCTGCGCCCACACCGTCGACCCCGAGGACAGCTCGGCCTTGGTGACGAGCAGCACCCGGGGCACGCGGGTGCGCAGCTCGAGCGCGGCGGTGAGCCCCGCGATCCCCGACCCGACCACGACGGCGTCGGCGCGCGTCGTCCAGCCCGGCGCGGGAGCGGCGAGGGAGCGGGCGAGCCGGGCGGGCCTCACCGCGCCGCGACGGGGATGCCGGAGCTGACCAGCCCGAAGCCGTCCGGCACCTGGCCCGGGTCGTCGTCGACCTGGACGATCCGGTTCTCGCCGTCGACGAACACGACGTGCGGCAGGAAGCTCCGCGCGTCGGCGTCGGAGAGCATCCCGTAGGCGATGATGATCACGGTGTCGCCGGGGTGCACCAGGTGCGCGGCGGCGCCGTTGATGCTGATCTGTCCGGAGCCGGCCTCGCCGGGGATGACGTAGGTGGTCAGCCGCGCGCCGTTGTCCACGTCCACGACGTCGACCTGCTGGCCGGCGATCAGGTCCGCCGCCTCGAGCAGGTCGGTGTCGACAGTGATCGATCCCACATAGTGCAGGTCCGCCTGGGTGACCGTGGCGCGGTGGATCTTGCCGATCATCATCGGGCGTTGCAGCGAGGCCGGCCGGCGCGCGGGCGCGCCCGGTGCGGGGGCCTGCGAGCCCACGGACGAAGCAGTCTGGTCAGTCACGAGATGCCTCCTGGCCTGGGGTTTCGCTGCCGTCGGAAGGCGCGACGACGTCCACGGCCTGGTTGTCGATCAGTCGGGTGGTCCCCACGCGTGCCGCGACGAGCAGGAGCGCGGGTCCGGTGTGCTCGGCGGGAACCTCCTCCACGGTATCCGGGTCGACGAGCGCGAGGTAGTCCACCACAACGCTCGCGGCCTCGTTGAGGATTCCCGAGGCCGTCGCCCGGACCGCCGCGGCGCCCCCGCCGGCGGCCGCCTGCTGCGCCCCTGCCCGCAGCGCGCGGGACAGCGCCAGCGCGGAGCGGCGCTCGGCGTCGGACAGGTAGGCGTTGCGCGAGGAGAGCGCGAGACCGTCCTCGTCGCGCCGCGTGGCCACGCCGACGATCTCGACGTCCAGGTCCAGGTCGCGCACCATGCGGCGCACGGCCAGGAGCTGCTGGGCGTCCTTCTGACCGAAGAGCGCGACGTCCGGGCGGGTGACGTGCAGCAGCTTGAGCACCACCGTCAGCACCCCGTCGAGGTGCCCCGGCCGGAACGCGCCCTCCAGCACCTCGCCGATCCGGCCCGCGCTGACGCGCACGACCGGGTCGCCGTCGGGGTAGACGACGTCGGGCGTCGGCGCGTAGACGACGTCGGCCCCCGCGCCGGCGAGCAGCGCGACGTCCCGCTCGAGGTCGCGGGGATAGCTGTCCAGGTCCTCGCCGGCCCCGAACTGCAGCGGGTTGACGAAGATCGTCACCAGCACCTGGCCACCCGGCCCCGCCTCGGAGCGGGCCCGGCGCACCAGGTCGAGGTGACCCTCGTGCAGAGCACCCATCGTCATGACGACCGCGCGCCGGTCGGTGGCCTCGGGCGCGGTGAGCGCCCAGGTGGCCATGGCGTCCTGCAGCCGGGACCGGGTCTCGACGACCACGGGGAGCCGGTGCCCGCCGGACCCGTCGTGCGACGACGTCTCGTCGTCGGCGCCGTGCGCATCGTGGGCCGGCGTGCTCATTCCTGCTCCTTGCGTGGTTCGTCGAGGACGTCGAGCAGCGCGCGGGCCGCGGCGTCGTCGATCCGGTGGCTCGCCAGCGCGCGCCGCGTGGCGCCCCGGGCGAGCTCGGTGTAGCTGTCCGGGACGTCGGTCGCCCCGGTCCGTGCGGCGAGGTCGCCGAGGGCTTCGAGATGGGTCGACACCGTGCCTGCATCTCCGCGGGACACCGGTCCGGTGAGCGCCGAGACCGCGCCGGGGCCGACGCCGTCACGCACGTCAGCGGAGCGTGTCGCGCCGTCGAGCGCGGCGCCCAGCAGCGGGGCGAGCACCCGGCCAGGACGCTCTATCCCGGCGGCCTCCAGGGCCTGCGCCGCCTGCGCCACCAGGACCACCAGGTGGTTCGACCCGTGCGCGAGGGCCGCGTGGTAGAGCCCGCGATCCGCCTCGCCGACGACGACGGGCTCCCCGCCGACCTCCACGACCAGCGCCTGACCGATCGGCAGCACGGCACCCGGACCGGTGACGGCGAACGTGCAGCCGGTCAGGCGGGCGAGGTCGAGCGACGTCCCGGTGAACGTCATCGCCGGGTGGATCGCCAGCGGGATGGCGCCCGCACGCTGCGCCGGGGCGAGCACGCCGGTGCCGTAGCGGCCCGAGGTGTGCACCACGATCTGCCCGCCCTGCCAGGCGCCCACCTCCGCGAGGCCCGCGACCAGGTCGGCCAGCGCGTCGTCGGGCACCGCCAGCAGGACGAGCTCCGCCCGCTCGACGACCTCTGGGATCTCGAGGTTCTCCACGCCTGGCAGGAGGGTCTCGATGCGTTCGCGCGAGTCGTCCGAGACACCGCTCGCCCCGACCACGGCGTGCCCCACCGAGCGCAGGGCGCTGCCCAGCACCGCGCCCACGCGCCCCGCACCGATGACGCCCACGCCGAGGCGCCCCGGCCGTACGGCCCCCGCCGGGGTGCCCGACGGCGGTACGACGCTCACGCGTCGCCCTCGGGTCGCACCGGGGCGGGCCCGGGCGGCGGGCCGGCGTCCGGCTCCGGCCGGTCGTCGCCGCTGGCGGCAGCGACCGCGGCCACCGTCTCCATCCAGCGCTCCGGGGTCTGGTGCGCGCGTGCCGTGCGGGCGCGCACCGCCTGCTCCGCGATGAGCCGCGCCGCGTCCGGGGCGTCCAGGTGGTGCACGGCCGGGCTGATCGGGCCGGGCGTCGAGTGCACCGTGAACGAGGCCACGCCCCGCCGTCGCTGCCACGGCCCCTGCCCGAGGCCGAGCGACTGGGTGCGCTCGTGCGGCACCACCGCGAGCCGGCGCGTCAGGCGCCCGCCGCGCAGCAGCAGCGCCCGGTCGGTGACGACGAAGCCGTTGCGGCGCCACGTCAGAGGGTCGAGGATCCGCGCGCGGCGGGGGCTCGTGGTGAAGCTCGTGTCCGTGCGGGAGTCTCCGGTGAGGCCCTCGTCCACCAGCGCGGCCGGGTCCGGGGTGCCGAGCTCCGGCAGGACGAGCCACAGCGCGGTGAGCGCCTCCTCCCGCGGCCCGACGGGCAGCAGGACGCTCTGGGTGTCCGTGCCCTCGATGCCGTACCCCGCGACGTTGACCTTGATGCGCCACCAGTCCTTGCCACGCCACCAGATGCCCTGTGTGAGCTCGATGGCCTGCACCCGGCCCGGGGGGATCGTCTGCGCACGGGTCTCGAGCAGACCGTGCCGCAGGCGGATGCCGTCCGGGGACACCGCGGCACGGAAGCCGAACTCCCCCGCGAACCGGTTGAACAGGAACGTGGCCACACCCAGCAGGGCGGGCAGCATCGAGAACAAGATCCCGACGTTGCGCGTCACGGCCACGACGACGCCCACCGCGACGAGCGCGACGAGCGCGAGCCAGACCGCCGGGAGCCGGACCAGCGAGGCCACCAGCCGTCCCGGCGGCACCTCGTAGACCTGGTTCTCCGGGGCCTCGACCGGCGCGGCGAGCACCGCGGCCGGGGCGTCGTCGGTGTCGGGCGGCTGGTCCGCCGGGGCGTCGGGACCCGCCGGAGCCTCAGGAGCGGCGGCGTCGGGAGCCGCGCCGTCGGGAGCGTCAGCGTCGGGAGCCCCGACGTCCGCGACTGCCGATCCGGTCCCGTCGCCCGTCCCGACCGTCGCGGTCGCCGTGCCCCCGGCACCGGCTGCCGCAGCGGTCGCCGGCGCCGTCCCGCTGCGACGCGCCTTCACCCCGGCGGCCCGTGCGAGCAGGTCCGCACGCAGCGCCGTCGCCTCGTCGAGGCGCAGGAACCCGATCGCCACCGCGGAGTCGGTGCCGCCCGCGACCTCCAACGTCAGCTCGGCCAGGCCGAAGATGCGCGCCAGCAGCGGCTGGCGCACGTCCACCGCCTGCAGACGGTCCAGGCGGGCGTGGCGCTGCTGGCGGAACAGGATGCCCTTGCGCAGGTGCGCGGCGTCGTCGTCGACCGCGTAGCTGGTCATGCGCCACGCCAGCGCCGCGTACCCGAAGATCACGACGAGCAGCCCCAGCACACCCAGGGCGAACACCCACCACAACCGCGCCACGTCGTCGAGGATCTCGCCGTACGGGACACCGTCGAAGCTCTGCTGGGCGACGATGAAGAGCAGGGCGACGATGACCGCCCAGCCGCGGACGAACGGTGTGACCGGGTGGACCCGGCGCCACTCCTGGTCGCTCACAGGCCCGCCAGCCTCGCCTCGCCGCGGGCCGTGAGGCGGTCACGAAGGCGCTCGGCCTCGTCCGGAGCCAGGCCCGGGATCACCGCGTCCGTGCTCGCGGCCGCGGTGTGCAGCTGCACCTTGGCGATGCCGAGCTTGCGGTCGAGGGGACCCGCCTCGACGTCGACGAACTGCATGCGGCCGTAGGGGACGACGACGAGCTGGCGGAAGAGGATGCCCTTGCGGATCAGCAGGTCGTCGTCGCGCTCGGCGTACCCCATCGCCCGGACCTGCCGGGGAACGAGCAGCACCGCCCACAGCAGCAGCGCGGCCAGGACGCCGGCGGGGATCCACACCCACGGGGTCACCAGCACCGCCACGATCGCGCAGGCGATGATCGGGACGCCGAGCATGAGGGCGAGGACGACGAGCCGCGCCGTGATCAGTCGCGGCGAGAGACGGTCCCAGGTGACGCCGGCCGGATCGAACGGTCCCGCGGCGGCATCGGGCACGGTGGTGGCAGACGGCGAGACGGACGTCGCGCCGTCTGCGGAGGCCCCGGGCGGCACCGGCGAGGAATGGGGACTACTCATGGCTCCATCCTGGCACCGACCGCGGGAAGGAACAGCATCGGCTCCGGCTCGGACTGATCAACGCTCCTTGAAGTAGCGGAACAGGTGCTTCTCCCGGGTCGCCAGCACCCCGACCAGCGTGCCGATCAACGTCGCCGCCGCGCCGGCACCGGCGGTCATCCCGGCTGTCGCCCACGTCTCGAGAAACGGTCCCGGGCTGCCGAGCAGGGCCGCGACGCCGGTTGCCGCAGCCGTCACGGAGAGCGCTGCGGCAAGCCAGCACCCGGCCTCCAGGAGAAGCTGCCAGGACAGCAGACGCTTCGGCACCCTGGCGTGCAAGGCCGAGGCAAGCTCTAGCCGCCGAGCGCGGACCGCGACACAGCCCAGGACGAGCCCCACGACGGCGGCCGCGGCGGGAGCGGTCGCCGTGGGACGCGAGTCGACCGACCCGGTCAGGTCGTAGGTGCTCCCTCGCTGGGAATTGAGCTGCCCGAGGCGAAGGTCGTCCGCGCCCGGAGACATCGCGGAGTAGAGCAGTCCGGCGGCGTCCTCGTCCGCCGGCCAGGCTTCGGCCCAGCACCGCTCGAACGTCCCCGATGCCGGGACCGCGACGACGGCGGCGTAGGCCAGCACTCGGTCGCGACCGTCGTCCGGCCAGCTGTACACGCCGGCGATGCGCACGCGCCCGTCGGTGGTGACGAGATCGTCCCCGGCTGACGCGCCGAGGGCGGCGGCAAGGTCGTCCGCCAACCAGATGCCTCCCGTCGCGCCTGTCACCACCTGGGTCGGACGCGCCGTCGACGTCAGCAGCTCAAGAACTCCCGGGGTGACCTCCCACACCGTCAGGTCCGAGCTCGGCATGTTCGCCGCACGGATGGGCGTGCCCGGCCGCAGGGCACCTGCTCCGGCCAGCCGCGACACGCCGCTCAGTCCCTGGCACCGTGTTCCGTCCACGACCTGTTCACGCTCGGACGCCAGGGTCAGCACGGCCGCTCCGGCGGACCGGAAGGCGTCGGCGTCCTGCCAGACCCGCACGAGCACCCGGGCATCGGCCACAGCCAGGCCGCCGACGAGGACGACGAACGCCAGCGCCCACCAGAGTGCTCGCGTGGTCCCGGTCACCAGGTTCCGCGCCGCCTCACCGGCTACTGAACGAGCCTTCATGCTCATGCCGACGCACGGACGGCGGGCGAGAACTCTGCCAGGTCGATCACGCGGGTACAGGCATCGCGGGTGGCCGGATCGTGTGTCGCGACGAGCACGGCCGTGTCGTCCTGCACCAGCTGTGCCAACACTCGGTTGACCGTCGCCGAGGTGGCCAGGTCGAGCTGTGCGGTCGGCTCGTCGACCAGGAGCAGGTCCGGTGCCGTGGCTACGGCGCGAGCGAGCATGAGCCGCTGCGCCTCGCCGCCCGAGAGCGCCCGGAACGGGCGTTCAGCGCTGTCCGACACACCGAACTTCGCGAGGATCCGCCGTGCTTCCGGCTCAGCAGTGTGCCGGGACCGACCCCGGGCCAGCAGCGGCAGCACGACGTGGTCCAGTGCGCTGCGCCGGGCCGATCCGTGCGGGTTCTGGAAGACCCAGCCGGTGTGCACGAGACCCTCCCGGACGACCTGACCGCGGGAGGGCACGAGCCATCCTGCCAGGATCGCCATCAGCGTCGACTTTCCCGATCCGGACGGCCCGACGAGAGCCACGAGCTCTCCCGCACGCAGCTCCATGTCGACGTCTTCGAAGAGCAGCCCGTCCGGAGGAAAGCGGTGTGCGAGCCCGGTCGCGCGCAGCGCGGGCATCAACAGCCCACCCCGTCCGGCTGCACCCGGACCGACCGCAGTCGTTCCGCGTCGACGAGACGCACCATCGTCTGCCCCAGAGACGACGCCACCACCTCCACGCGCAGCGCCTCGCCGTCGTCGGTCTGGACACAGCCCTGCCCGTCTCCGGTCGAGACGATCGCCGACGGCGGCACCACCGCCACGTCGACTTCCTGCGCGAGGGCGATCTCCATCGTCAACCGGTCCGTCCCCTCGTCCTGGCTCTGCTGGAACTGCTCACTGCCCTCGACCGCGGCCAGGAACCGGGTGTCACGCACGACGCCGTCGCCGTCGATCTCCGCGACCGAGCCGTCGAACCGCACCACCCAACCCTCCCCGGGCGGCTCGACCACCGTCAGCTCGGTCAAGCCCCCGGAGACCGTCGCGACCTCGCCCTCGGTGACCCGGTCGCCCACCCGGACGAGGCACTCGGAGACCACCACGTCGGAGCCCGGCAGCCACAGGACAGAGGCCGCGACCAGCACACCGCCAGGTCGGCCGTCCCCGGCATCGTCCTGGACTGCGCGCACCGCGGCCTGCGTCGCTGCCCCGTAGTAGCCTCCCGGCTCCAGGTCGTGCCCCAGCCGGGCAAGCTCCTCCTGCAGTGCGAGAACGTCAGGCCCCCGGGAACCCGACTGCAGGTCGCGCCACAGCGGCACGTCGGTGGCCAGGGCGACGACGGGCCGGTCGTCGATGACGAGGGGGACGTCACCGGACTCGACGCTCTCACCCTCTTCGCAGGCCGACGCCGTCACCCGTCCGGTGTCGGCGACCGTCAACGACTCCGGTGCTCTCACGGTGGCCAGCACCGAGACCTGCCGGGCGCCGTCGTAGGTCTCGGACGTCACCGCTACGGCGCCCTCGTCTGCGAACGTCTCGGCCGAAGCTCCCTCGACGGGACCGGGTAGCAGGAGCAGTGCCGCTGTCACGCCGCCAGCGGCCAGTGCCACGACCACCAGCAGCACCGCGGAGAGTGCGACCCGTACGCCCCCACGCCCGTTCACTCGCCGCCGACCTCAACCTGACTGTCGGCCGACATCTCGCTTGCGGCATCGGGCGTGAGGCCATGTGTCCCGAACGGATCGTGGAGACAGACCAACGCCTCCGGGGTGGTCGGTTGCATCTCGGCGGCCTTGATCTGCCGGTCCAGCTCGTCCCCCGGCACGCCGGCAAGCTCCGTCGCCCCGGACTCGTCCAAGCAGCGGCGCATCGCCTCACCCTGAGCGAGCCCTTCGGGATTCTCTCGCATACCGAGATAGATCGCCTCGACAGGTCCTGTTGTGCTGTCCATGCATTCGGTCACCAGCTCGAGTGTTCGGGAACCGTCGTCGTCCCCAGCGATATCCGCCGTCTCGAGTCTTCCACCCTGATCCGGGTCCAAATCGTGCTCGACTCCATGCCCGGAAAGACAGTCCGACAAGTGCTGGCGGAGTTCACCGTACTCGGCTTCGCTGACGTTGTAGTCCGCGAGAATCTGGCGGTGATCTTCGGTCACATGCTCACTTTCATCGACCAAGACCTGATCGATCTGAGCCCGCCACAGCTCCGGAGTCGCGTCGGCTGTCTCCTCAGGCGCTGCGCATCCCGCCAGAACGAACACGGCCAACGTCACGACCGAGGCAGCCCTCGTGGCAATCCGTTGCATCAGTAGGTGTACCAAGCGGAGTTTGCGGCTCCGGCCTTGGCCCGCACTCCGCGGACGATGCCAGACGAGGCCAGGACGGCCACCGTCGCGCGAATGAGTGCGCGCATAGTGTGCTCCCCCATGGTTGTGGAGCGCTCCCATCGTTGTGGAGCGCTCCGATGCCCGAAAGGTAGTGATATGTCACTGCGGAGGTCAAGTCAGGTGTGGGCCTGCAGGCAAGGGTGCCGTGCCGCCCTCAGGACGTGATCGCCTCTGCCTCGCCGTCGTCGCCCTCGGGCGGCGGGACCTCGCAGAACTTCTCCACGACCAGGCCCACCACGCTCAGCACCACGGCCGCGAGGGCCGCGACGCCGGAGACGACCGCCTGGTCGCGCCGGGCCTCGACCTCCAGCTGCGGCAGCACGACCAGCACGTGCGCGACGTAGCGGCCCGTGAGCAGCGCCCCGGTGTAGGAGGCGGCCTTGGCCATCGCGAAGGTCCGCGCGGCACGCAGACCGGGAAGGTCCGGCCGGTCGCCGCGCAGGTAGGCCCGCACCGACCAGCCGGCCCCGAAGATCAGCCCGGCCAGCAGGAGGATCGCGAAGATCTCGATCCACGCGGCGCCCGGCAGGTAGACCCGCCGCGACTCCAGCAGGCGCAGCAGCAGCGCGCCGACGACGGCGACGACCGCCGCGACGGCGGCCAGGGTGCGCACGCGGGTGCGACGCACGTCAGGAGCGCCCGGGTTCGCCGTCCGGCGCGGGCGGGATCGGGGCGTGCTGGTGCGGCGCCGGGATGAACGCCTGCTCGTCCTGCGCGGGGTACGACGGGGCGGGCGGGTGCACACCGGCTGGTGGGACCGACGGCGGGGCCGCCGAGCGGTGCGGGTCGGCGTAGACCGGCTGCGGCCGGGTGCCCTGGACGGACGGCGGCTCCGGCGCGTACTCGGGCTGCGGCGCATAGCCGGGCTCGGCCGCGTACTCGGGCTGCGGCACGTAGCCCGGCTCCGCCGCGTAGTCCGAGTGCTGCTCGTACGGCCGCTCCGGCGCGTACTCCGGCTGCGGATCGACGTAGACCGGCTGAGACTCCGGTGCGTACGGGGCCGGCTCCTGCGCGGCCGGGACGAACGCGGGTGGCTCCTGCCGCTCCGGCACCTCCTGCGGCTCATACGCCCAGCCTGCCGGGCCGGCGTCCGTCGGCAGCGGCTCGGCCGATGCCTGCCCCGGCTGCTCAGCATGTGCCTGAGGACCCGGTTGCCCCGTCGGCCCTGCGGTCGGCGGGTCGTCGTGCCGCGGCACCGGGACGGACGGAGGCATCTGACCGGGTGCGGGCTGGACAGGCTGGGGCACGGCCGGGTCGCCCTGCGCCGGCGTGTAGGGCCCGCCCGCGGGCTGGGGCGAGCGACCGTCCCGGACGGGCAGCGGGTCAGGCTGCTCGGCCGGCTCCGGCTCGGGCTGAGGCTCTGGCTCGGCCTGGGCCGCCGCCTGCGGCTGAGCGGCGACCGCGCCCGTCGTCGCGGGCTCGGTCAGCCAGTCCAGCGCCAGCCAGCGGATCCCGGGCCGGTCCGGGGCGGTCGCCGCGAGCTGTGCCACGGGGCCGCCACCGAGCCCGCCGAGGACGGCGTCCGGGTCGACCTCGGCCCACGGCACCAGCACGAACGCCCGCTCGCGCGCCCGGGGGTGCGGCAGCTCGAGGTCCTCGGCGCTCGCGACGAGGTCGTCGTACTGCACCAGGTCGATGTCCAGGGTGCGCGGTCCCCACCGCTCGTCGCGGACACGGCCGTGCATCAGCTCGACCTCCTGGCACGCGCCCAGCACGTCGCGCGGCGGCAGCGTGGTCCGCACGATCAGCACCGCGTTGAGGAAGTCGGGCTGATCGGGTCCGACGGCGGCGGTCCGGGCCAGCGGAGAGACCTCCATGACCTGCAGGCCCGGGATCCGGTCGATGTCGGTGACGGCGGCGCGCAGCGTCCCCTGCGGGTCGCCGAGGTTGGACCCGAGGGCGAGGACCGCCTCGACGGGACCGGTGGGCACGGCGTCCAACGGATCGGACGGCGCGGCCGGCTCGGGCTCCGGCGCGGCCTCGGGCTCGGCCACCGACGCCGGGGCGGCTTGCCCCGGGGCGGGCGCGAACTGCGTGGGCACCGCGGAGATCATCGTCTCGCCGACGTCCGGGACGTCGGCAGGGTGCTCCGTGGAGTGCTCCGTAGGGTGCTCGGCGGCCGGCTCGGGCGCGGCCGGCTCCGGTGTCGACGGCACCGGGACCGGCGGCACCGGGGCGGGCTCGTGGGCCACGGCCGCCGGCTCCTGCGTCGCGAAGGCGGTGACCGCGGGCATCCGCGCGCGGTCGCGACGCACCACGACCTCGACGTCGTCGAACGGCACACTGATAGGCGCCTGCGGCTTGTGCACGCGGACGTCCACGGCCTGGACGGCGCCACGTTCGAGCACCACCGCGGCGATCCGCTCGGCGACGGTCTCGACCAGGTCGGCGGGCGATCCGGCGAGCACGTCGTGCACGTCCTCGGCGACCTCCGCATAGCTCACCGTCGCGGACAGGTCGTCCGAGCTCGCCGCGGCCTGGGTGTCCAGGTGCAGCACGACGTCGGCGCGGAACGTCTGGCCCTCGGCACGCTCCTCGGGGAGCACGCCGTGGTGCCCGGTCGCGGTCACGCCCGACAGCCGGATCTGGTCGAGGGGCTGCCCGTCCGGGCCGGGTACGGCATCGGCAAACGTCACGGGGTGGCCTCCGTCTCGTGGCCCGGTGTCGCGACGGCGTCGCGCTCCGGGAAGGTCTTCTCCTGGGGGGTGCGCGCCGCATCCCAGGCGGCTGCCACGCGCACGGCGTCCACGCTCGCACGCGCGGCATGCACGCGCACGCACCACGCCCCGGCGTGTGCGGCCAGCGCCGAGATCGCGGCGGTCGCGTCGTCCCGGGCCAGCGGGGGCGCCGGGTCGCCCGCGGCGGTCGCGAGCAGGTGCCCGAGGAACCGCTTGCGCGACGCCCCGACCAGCACGGGCCGGCCGAGCGCCTGCAGCGCGTCGAGGCGTGCCAGCAGCGGCCAGTTCAGGGTGCCCGCCTTCGCGAAACCGAGCCCCGGGTCGAGGACGACCTGCTCGGGCGCCACTCCGGCGTCGTGCAGGGCGGCGAGGCGCGCGCCGAGCTCGGAGCGCACGTCCGCGACGACGTCGTCGTACACCTCGAGGTCGTCCATGACGTCGGCGTGGCCGCGCCAGTGCATCGCGACGTAGGCCGCCCCGGTCGCCGCGACGGCGTCCGCCATCGCGGGATCGGCGAGCCCGCCGGAGACGTCGTTGACGATCCTGGCGCCCGCGGCCACCGCGCGCTCGGCGACCGCGGCGCGCGTCGTGTCGACGGAGACGACGGCTCCGGTCGCGGCGAGACGTCCGATGACGGGGATCACCCGCGCCAGCTCCTCGTCCTCGCTGACGCGCGCGGACCCGGGCCGGGTCGACTCTCCGCCCACGTCCAGGATGTCCGCGCCCTCGGCGAGCAGGTCGAGGCCGTGCTGCACGCCCGCGTCCGGCTCGAACCACTCCCCGCCGTCGGAGAACGAGTCGGGGGTGATGTTGACGACCCCCATGACGAGGCAGCGTCCGGCCCCCGTCAGCTCGGGGAGCCCGGCGACCACGGCGTCGCGTCCAGCCATGCGCGCTACCGCCCCAGGATGAGGCTCATCGCCTCGGCACGGGTCGCGGCGTTCTGCATGCCGCCCCGCACCGCGGAGGTCACGGTCCGCGAGCCGGGCTTGCGCACGCCGCGCATCGACATGCACAGGTGCTCGCACTCGACGACGACGATGACGCCGCGGGGGTCCAGGATGCGCACCAGGGCGTCGGCGATCTGCGTGGTCAGCCGCTCCTGGACCTGCGGCCGCTTGGCGTAGACCTCGACCAGGCGGGCGATCTTGGACAGCCCGGTGATCCGGCCGTCGGTGCTCGGGATGTAGCCCACGTGGGCGACACCGTGGAACGGCACCAGGTGGTGCTCGCAGGTGGAGTACAGCTCGATGTCCTTGACCAGCACCATCTCCTCGTGACCGAGGTCGAACGTGGTGGTCAGGACGTCCTCCGGGTCCTGGCGGATCCCCGCGAAGATCTCCCGGTAGGCACGGGCGACCCGTGCCGGGGTGTCCCGCAGGCCCTCACGCTCGGGATCCTCGCCGACGGCGATCAGCAGCTCGCGCACGGCGGCCTCGGCACGCTCGGCGTCGTAGGCCGGCACCTCGGCGGCCGGGCGCATCCCGATCGACACCGGCGTCACCGGCGAGCCCTCCGCGTTCACGGGCTCTCCTCGGTACCGTCGTCGCCGGTCCGGGACTCGCCGGCGTCCCGCTCCCCGCCGGCAGCGCGCGAGACGCGCCCGCTCACGTCGGACCGTGCCGCGGCCTCCGCCTCGACGTTGCCGACGACGGCGGCCTCGTCCTGCGGGACGCCCGGCGCACCGTTGGTCGAGTACGCGGCCTTCTCGCCGTCGGTCATGACCGGTCCGCGCGTGTGCACGGCGCGCTGCTCGCTCGAGAGCCACACGTCGCGCGCCTCGCGCTTGGTGACGGGGCCGAAGATCTCGGCCAGCTCGGCCTGGTTGAGCGTCTCCTTCTCGAGGAGGTGCAGCACCAGGTCGTCCAGGACGTCGCGGTACTGGGTCAGGACCTCCCAGGCCTCGTCGTGCGCCGACTCCACGAGCCGGCGGACCTCGTGGTCGACGGTGCCCGCCACGGACTCGGAGTAGTCCCGCTGGTGGCCCATGTCCTTGCCGAGGAACGGCTCGGAGGACGCCGAGCCGAGCTTGATCGCCCCGACCTTGTCGCTCATGCCGTACTCCATCACCATCTTGCGGGCGATGGCGCTGGCCTTCTCGATGTCGTTGCTCGCACCGGTGGTCGGGTCGTGGAACACGATCTCCTCGGCCACGCGGCCGCCCATGGCGTACGCGAGCTGGTCGAGCAGCTCGTTGCGCGTCGTGGAGTACTTGTCCTCCGTGGGCATCACCATCGTGTACCCGAGCGCGCGGCCGCGCGGCAGGATCGTCACCTTGGTGACGGGGTCCGTGTACCGCATGGCCGCCGCCACCAGGGCGTGGCCGCCCTCGTGGTACGCGGTGATCTTCTGCTCCTTGATCTTCATGACGCGGGTGCGCTTCTGCGGCCCGGCGATGACGCGGTCGATCGCCTCGTCCAGCGCACGGTCGTCGATGAGCTGGGCGCCCGAGCGGGCGGTGAGCAGCGCGGCCTCGTTGAGCACGTTCGCCAGGTCGGCGCCGGTGAACCCGGGGGTGCGGCGCGCGACGGTGGCCAGGTCGATCTCGTCGACCATCGGCTTGCCCTGGGCGTGCACCTGCAGGATCCGCTCGCGGCCCTTGAGGTCGGGTGCTTCCACGGCGACCTGCCGGTCGAAGCGGCCGGGCCGCAGCAGCGCCGGGTCCAGGATGTCCGGGCGGTTCGTGGCGGCGATGAGGATGACGTTCGTCTTGACGTCGAACCCGTCCATCTCGACGAGCATCTGGTTGAGCGTCTGCTCGCGCTCGTCGTGCCCGCCGCCCATGCCGGCGCCGCGGTGGCGGCCGACGGCGTCGATCTCGTCGACGAAGATGATCGCGGGGGCGTTGTTCTTCGCCTGCTCGAACAGGTCACGGACGCGCGAGGCGCCGACACCGACGAACATCTCCACGAAGTCGGAGCCGGAGATCGTGTAGAACGGCACGCCCGCCTCGCCCGCGACGGCGCGTGCGAGCAGGGTCTTGCCGGTACCGGGCGGGCCGTAGAGCAGGACGCCCTTCGGGATCTTCGCCCCGACGGCCTGGAACTTGTCCGGCTCGGCGAGGAACTCCTTGATCTCGTGCAGCTCCTCGACCGCCTCGTCCACGCCGGCGACGTCGTCGAACGTCACCTGGGGCATGTCCTTGCTGATCAGCTTCGCCTTCGACTTGCCGAAGCCCATGACGCGGCTCCCGCCACCCTGCATGCGGGACATGACGAACCAGAAGATCGCCAGGATGATGAGGAACGGCACGAGGAACGACAGCATCGACCCGAGGAACGACGCCTGCGGGACGTCGGTGTCGTACCCCTCGGCCAGGTCGGCTCCCTCGACCGCGGCGACGACGTCCTCGCCCTGGGGCGCCACCCAGAAGAAGTCCACCTTCTCGCCGTGGTCCACCTCGTCGTCGGTGTCGGCGTCGACGACGTAAGGCTCGGTGAGGTCGAGCTCCACCCGTTGCTCGCCGTCGACGATGAGGGCGTGCTCCACCGTGTCACCCTCGAGCAGCTCGAGGCCCTGGGACGTCTCGACCCGGCTCACGTTCTCGCCGGTGAAGGCCGAGAACGCGAGCGCGACGAGCACCAGGCCGAGCACGATCCAGATGATCGGTCCGCTGAAGATCTTCTTGAGGTTCATCCGTGACGGGGCGGTGCCCCGCTTCCCTTCGTCCGGGCGGTGGTTCGATAGGCGAAACTACACGGCCGTCCTGAAAGTTCCCGGTGTGTTCGCGCAGGGCTCAGCGCACGTCAGGAGTAGACGTGCGGTGCCAGCGTCCCGATGAACGGCAGGTTGCGGTACTTCTCGGCATAGTCGAGGCCGTAGCCCACCACGAACTCGTTCGGGATGTCGAACCCGACGTACTTCACGTCGACGTCCACCTTCGCGGCGTCCGGCTTGCGCAGCATCGTCGCGATCTCGACCGACTGCGGGCCGCGGGAGCGCAGGTTCTGCACCAGCCAGGACAGGGTCAGGCCCGAGTCGATGATGTCCTCGGCGATCAGCACGTTGCGGCCCGACAGGTCGGTGTCGAGGTCCTTGAGGATCCGCACGACGCCGGACGACTTGGTCCCGGAGCCGTAGGACGACACCGCCATCCAGTCCATCGAGACGGGGTGGTGGAGGCGGCGCGAGAGGTCGGCCATGACCATGACCGCACCCTTGAGGACACCGACGAGCAGCAGGTCCTTGCCCGCGTAGTCCGCGTCGATCTGGGCGGCCATGTCGTCCAGCCGGGTGCCCAGCTGTTCCTCGGTGAGCAGGATGTCGGCGAGGTCGCCGGCGACGTCCGACTGGTCCACGGGCTACTCCTCATGGTGCGGGGTGGGTTCCGCGCCGGGAACCGTGCCCGAGCGCAGGACCAGCCTGCCACACGCGCGGGTGGCTCGTGCGCCACCGGGCAGGTGCACCTCGCCCTGCCCGCGCCACCGCACGACCAGGGCGTCGAGCGCGGTGACGTGCCGCGACGTCGTCGACCCCGCAGGACATCCGGCCTCCAGGGCCGCGGCCCGCAGTGCACGACGGCGCAGCGCGGCGGGCGCCTCGGCCAACGGTGTGACGTCGAGCACGACGGCGGCGCCCGCGCCCGCCTCGTCCGCCGCATGCGCCTCATGCGTTTTACCGATGTCGGTAGTTCGTGTCGAGATCGGCAGTGCGGACTGCCGATCTCGACACGAACTACCGACATCGGTAAAAGGTTCGAGCGGGAGGCGGGCGGCAGTGAGCAGGTCGGTCGCGAGCGCGTCGAGCAGCTCCGCGTCGTCGCGGAGCTGGTCCGCGCTGCGGCCGAGGGCCTCCACGGCGCCAGGGCCGAGCACGTCGGCGAGCGCCGGCAGCAGCAGCCCGCGCACCCGCGAGCGCAGCGGTGCGCCGGCCGCGGACGCGTCGTTCGTCGGGTCCTGCCACGGCTCCAGGCCGACGACGGCGCACACCCGCTCCGTCTCGGCACGCCGCAGCCCGAGGAACGGTCGGCGGTAGGGACCACGACGTCGCGGCATCCCCGCCAGCGACCGGGTCCCGCTCCCCCGGGCCAGCCCCAGCAGCACCTGTTCGGCCTGGTCGTCGAGGGTGTGCCCCAGCAGCACCGCGGCAGCACCCGTCGCCGCCACCACGTCGTCGAACGCCGCGTACCGGGCGTCGCGGGCCGCAGCCTCCAGCCCGCCCGCCGCCGGGTCCACCGCGACACGGCGCACCAGCACCGGGTCGAGCCCCAGCTCGCGGCACTGCTGCGCGGCCCGGCGGGCCACGCCGTCGGAGCCGGGCTGCAGGGCGTGGTCGACGACGACGGCGCCCGCCCGCACGGTGTGCCCCGCCGACCGCACGGACCGGCCCACCCGGCGCGACTCCGTGGCGACGGCGGCGGCGAGCGCCAGCGAGTCCGGGCCGCCCGAGCACGCGACGAGCACCAGGGCGTCGCGCGGCAGGTCGGCGAGGTCGGCGCGCACCGCCGCGCGGGCGGCGGCGAGAGCGGGGTCGACGCGGGCCACCGTCGCCGTCCTCAGGGGTGGACCCGGCGGACCCAGGCGCGCGCGTCGTAGATCTCCCGGGCGGAGGGCAGATGCTCGGGCACGGCCCACACGGCGTTCAGCGCGTCACGTCCGGCCAGCTTTTCCACGGCGCGCACGAACCGGGCGCCGTCGCGGTACTGGGCCAGCTTGGCGTCCATGCCGAGCACACGCCGCAGCACCGCGTCGAACCGGGGTGCGCCCTCGCCGTCCCGCCGCTTCTCGAACCGGGCACGGATCGTGCGCACGCTCGGCACCACCCGGCGGCCGACGGCGTCCATCATCACGTCGGCGTGCCCTTCCAGGAGGGCCATCGCGGCGGTGATCTCGGCGAGCTCGCGCTTCTGCTCGGCCCCGAGCACCTGGTCGAGCGGGGTGGTGAGCTCGCCCCGCACGGCGTCGAGCACCGTGCGGCCGACCAGCGCGGCCTTGTCCCGCCAGGGAGCGTGGGCGAGTCCCAGGGAGGTGGAGGTGACCTCCTGCAGGAGCCCGCCGAGCCGCCCGGCGAGGTGCTCGGCGAGCCACGGTGCGGCGGCGAACTGCAGCGCGTGGGTCTGCTCGTGCAGGCACACCCACAGGTGGAAGTCGCGGCGGTCGAGGCGGAGCGCCCGCTCCGCGGCGAGCACGTTGGGCGCCACCAGCAGCAGGGCGGGCCGGCCCTCGCTGTACGGGTCGAACTGGCCGAGCACCTTCGACGAGAGGAGCGCGAGGAGCCCGCCGACCTCGGCGGCGCCGGCCAGCCTGGCGGCGGCGGACCCGGCCGACGGCGCGTCCCGGCCGAGCCCCGCGAGCGCCGGTCCCGTCATCGCGGCCATCGAGCGGCTGTTGGCGAGGGCCCAGGTGGCGCGGTCGACGACGCGCACGTCGCCGAGGTCGGGCCGCGGTACACGGACGCGGCGCAGGCTGCCGTCCGGGTGATGGTCGCGCTCGACGGGCGCCGCCGGCCGCATCCGGGTGACGCGCAGGACGTGCGGGACGGCGTCGGCGGCGGCCGTGCGCAGCCCGCCGACCAGGTCGTCGAGCTCGCCGCGCGTGGCGACCGGTCCCGGCCGCGCGACGCGACGGGCGATCTGCGCGGCCGTCGACCAGTCGACGAGGGCGGTGCTCGGTGCGGTCACGGGTCCACGGTAACCGGGGCGGCTACGAGCAGCCGCAGGCCGCGAGGTCCCCGACGAAGTCGTCGATGATCGCGTCGGTCCCCCAGGTCTTGTCCTTGTCCATCCTGTCGGCCGTGACCGCGAAGACGAGGAGCCGGTCGTCGTCCGTCACGACCGCGCCCGCGAGCGAGCGCACGCCGGGCAGGCTCCCCGTCTTCGCCTCCGCGTAGCCCCGGCCGGGGTTGTCGCCGTCGAACCGGTCGGCGAGCGTCCCCTCCAGACCGCCCACGGGCAGCCCGGTCACCGCTGCGCGCAGCTCCGGGTCCGCGGCAGCCACGGCGAGCGTGTCGACGAGCTGCCGGGCGCTCATGCGCGAGCCCTCGCCGAGCCCGGACAGGTCGGTGAGCTCGGCGTCGGAGAGGTCGACGCCGAGGCCTTCGACGGTGGCCAGCACCTCGCTGACGGCGGCGTCGGCCGAGCCGGGCAGGCCGGCGTCGATCGCCACGATCCGGCCCACGACCTCGGTGAGCGTGTTGTCCGACTCCTTGAGCAGGTAGCCGACGAGGTCGCCGAGCGGCGCGGACTCCACCCGCCCGATCTCCACCGCGGACGACGGTGCGGCCTGGCGCACGATCTGCCCGGACACCTCGACGCCGCGCTCGGCCAGCGCGTCGGCGAACGTCTTCGCGGCGGCGAGCGCGGGGTCCTCCTCGCGGGGCGCGTACTTGTCGTCGGTGAGCCGCCCGACGTCGACGGCGAGCGCGGCGACGGGTGCGACGTATCCGTCCTCGGCGTCGCTCGCGCGCACCGTCGGCGCGATCGCCGGACCGGTGAACAGGGTGTCGTCGACCGCGAGCGTCACCGCGTCGGTGCCGGTCAGGCTGATCTTCGCGACCACCTGGTCGGCGAGCTCGCCCAGCCCGGCGCGGCCGTTGACGGCCGCGGGATCGCCCTGGCCGGCCGCGAGCATCATGTCGCCGCCGCCCACCAGCACCAGCCGGTTGTCGCTGTGCAGCATCGCGCGGGTGGCGAGCCGGGTGTCCCCGCCGGGACCGGCGTAGGCCGCCACCCCGGTCAGGATCTTCTGCGTCGACGCCGGGACCATGAGGCGGTCCTGGCCGGAGTGTCCCAGCGTGTCGCCCGTGCCGCCGTCGGCCACCATCACCCCGACGCGCTTGCCGAGCCGCTTGTCGCCGGACAGGTCGTCCACGAGGTCGCCGACCTCGGCGGTGTCCGGGACGGGTGCGTCCTCGGGCAGCGCGGGGAGGGCGACGGACGGGATCGGACCGGTGGTCGCACCGGGCGGGTCGGGGAACGGAGCGGCGGGCTGCGGGGCCGCGTCGAGGGTGACCATGCCCGGCACGACGTCGTAGGCGTCGGCCACGAGGTAGCCGCCGAAGAGGGCCACGACCGTCGTGACGGTGGCGCCGACGCTCAGCCGCCACCCCATGCGGTCCTCCCCGTTCTCGTGAACCTGGTCACAAGCAGGCTCCGTCCCTGCGCATTCTCGCACGTCCTTGCCGCTGAGCGGCACCGCGGCACGGCGTTCCGGGCGGTTCTGCGTGGCACACTGGGGAAGCGCGCACGCCCCGAGACTGGAGGAACAGTGGAGTTCGACGTCACGATCGAGATCCCCAAGGGTCAGCGGAACAAGTACGAGGTCGATCATGAGTCGGGCCGCATCCGGCTCGACCGGATGCTGTTCACCTCGACCCGCTACCCGGACGACTACGGGTTCATCGAGGGCACCCTCGGCGAGGACGGCGACCCGCTGGACGCGCTCGTCCTGCTGGAGGAGCCCACGTTCCCCGGCTGCCTGATCAAGTGCCGCGCCCTGGGCATGTTCCGTATGCGCGACGAGGCCGGCGGCGACGACAAGGTGCTGTGCGTGCCGCTCGGGGACCAGCGCGCCGCGTGGCGTCAGGACATCGACGACGTCTCGGACTTCCACCGCCTGGAGATCCAGCACTTCTTCGAGGTCTACAAGGACCTGGAGCCCGGCAAGTCGGTCGAGGGCGCGCACTGGGTGGGCCGCGAGGACGCCGAGGCGGAGATCGAGCGCTCGTTCCAGCGCGCGAAGGACTCGGGCTACAGCCACTGATCGCGACGCGCTGACGGCCCTCTCCCGCGCCACGGGAGAGGGCCGTCACTGTCTCACTTCGTGGATCACCCCTTCCACTGAACGAGACGGGGCTCGTACGGTCGCGTCATGACAGACGCACCCCGCTGGTCCTTCGCCACCCGCCAGATCCACGCCGGCCAGACCCCGGACCCGACGACGGGCGCCCGGGCGCTGCCGATCTTCCAGACCACGTCCTACGTGTTCCCCGACGCCGAGACCGCCGCGAAGCGGTTCGCGCTCGCGGAGCTGGGACCCATCTACACGCGGATCAACAACCCGACCCAGGAGGTCGTGGAGAACCGCATCGCGGACCTCGAGGGCGGCGTCGGAGCGCTGCTGCTCGCCTCCGGCCAGGCCGCCGAGACGTTCGCGATCCTCAACGTCGCCGAGGCGGGCGACCACATCGTGGCCTCCTCGAGCCTCTACGGCGGCACGCACAACCTGCTCCAGCACACCCTGCCGCGACTCGGCATCGAGACGACGTTCGTCGACGACGCGCACGACGCCGAGGCGTGGCGAGCCGCCGTGCGGCCGAACACCAAGGCGTTCTTCGCCGAGACCATCCCCAACCCGCGCGGGGACTTCCTCGACATCTCGCTCGTGGCCGACGTCGCGCACGCCGCCGAGGTGCCGCTCATCGTCGACAACACGGTCGCGACGCCCTACCTGGTGCGACCGATCGAGCACGGGGCCGACGTCGTGGTGCACTCGGCCACGAAGTACCTCGGCGGGCACGGCACGTCCGTGGCCGGGGTCATCGTCGACTCCGGGAACTTCGACTACGCCCGGTACCCCGAGCGGTTCGCCGGCTTCAACACCCCCGACCCCTCGTACAACGGCGTCGTCTACGCCCGTGACCTCGGCGTCGACGGGATTCTCGGCGCCAACCTCGCGTACATCCTCAAGGCGCGCGTACAGCTCCTGCGCGACCTCGGGGCGGCGGTCTCGCCGTTCAACGCGTTCCTCGTGTCCCAAGGGATCGAGACGCTGTCGCTGCGCATCGAGCGTCACGTGGCCAACGCCCAGCGGGTGGCCGAGTGGCTCGAGGCGCGCGACGACGTCCGCACCGTGCACTACGCCGGCCTGGCGTCGAGCCCGTGGCACGCCACTCAGCAGCGCTACGCGCCCCGCGGTGCCGGCGCCGTCGTGTCGTTCGAGCTCGACGGCGGGGCGGAGGCCGGCCAGGCGTTCGTCTCGGCGCTGGAGCTCCACTCGAACGTCGCGAACATCGGCGACGTGCGCTCCCTGGTGATCCACCCCGCCTCCACGACGCACAGCCAGCTCACCCCGGTCGAGCAGGCGAAGTCCGGCGTCACGCCTGGCCTGGTGCGCCTCGCGGTGGGCATCGAGGACGTCGAGGACATCCTGGCGGACCTCGAGCTCGGGTTCACCGCCGCGAAGGACGCCCTCCCCGGCTGAGCCGGAGGTGCAGCGCAGGGTGAGGGCCGAGGGACGAGGCACTCGCCCGCAGTGGAACCGCAGGCTCAGCCGACGACAACCCGGCTGAGCCGGAGGTGCAGCGCAGGGTGAGGGCCGAGGGACGAGGCACTCGCCCGCAGTGGAACCGCAGGCTCAGCCGACGACAACCCGGCTGAGCCGGAGGTGCAGCGCAGGGTGAGGGCCGAGGGACGAGGCACTCGCCCGCAGTGGAACCGCAGGCTCAGCCGACGACAACCCGGCTGAGCCGGAGGTGCAGCGCAGGGTGAGGGCCGAGGGACGAGGCACTCGCCCGCAGTGGAACCGCAGGCTCAGCCGACGACAACCCTGCTGACTTGCGCGGCAGAGACGGCGTCTCGGCGTGCCCGACGGCGGCACGGCGGGGCGCCGTCGGCCTACGGTGGGCACATGCTCGCCACGATGATCCATGCTGCCCGGGACGTCCGC
Source organism: Isoptericola sp. GX10416 (assembly GCF_056590155.1). Lineage (NCBI taxonomy): Bacteria > Bacillati > Actinomycetota > Actinomycetes > Micrococcales > Promicromonosporaceae > Isoptericola > Isoptericola sp. GX10416. The sequence goes on from NZ_JBWPVO010000011.1 coordinate 62,554, forward strand.
GCCGAGGAGCGCCCCGAACCCGCCCTGCTGACGGAGCACGACGCCGTCCTGCGCGTCACCGCGGCGTGCGTGTGCGGTTCCGACCTGTGGCCGTACCGCGGGGTGACTCGCACCAAGGAGCCGCACCCGATCGGCCACGAGCTCGTGGGCGTCGTCGAGCAGGTGGGGGCCGCGGTGACCTCGGCCGCACCCGGCGACTTCGTCGTGGTGCCGTTCACCCTGAGCTGCGGGCGGTGCCAGTCCTGCCGGGCCGGCTTCCCGTCGGCGTGCGACGTGGTGACGGGCTTCGGCTCGACCGACCGCGACGGGCACCCGGTCGACGGCGCGCAGAGCGAGCGCGTGCGCATCCCGCTCGCGCAGCACTCGCTGTTCCCGGTGGGCCGCCCGCTCGAGGACCTGGAGGCCGCGGGTCTGGTCCCGCACCTGCTGTCGCTGGCGGACGTGATGTCCACCGGGCACCACGCGGCCGTCTCGGCCGGCGTCGGCCCGGGAGACACGGTGGCCGTGGTCGGCGACGGCGCCGTCGGGCTGTGCGGGGTGATCGCGGCGCGACGCCTCGGGGCGGAGCGCGTCGTGGCGTTCTCTCGGCACCCGGACCGGGCCGCGCTGGCGCGGGAGCTGGGCGCGACCGACGTCGTCGCCGAGCGCGGCGACGAGGGCGTCGCCGCGCTGCGCGAGCTGCTCGACGGCGACCTGGCCGACGCCGCGCTCGAGTGCGTCGGCACGGAGCAGTCCATGGCCCAGGCGCTCGGCTCGGTCCGCGGCGGCGGGCGCGTCGGGTTCGTCGGGGTGCCGCACGGCGGCTCCCAGGTGCCGGTCGGGCAGCTCTTCCGCCGCAACATCACCGTGGGCGGGGGCATGGCGCCGGCGCGGACCCTCATGGCCGAGCTGCTCGACGACGTGCTGTCCGGTGCGATCCTGCCCGGCAAGGTGTTCGACGTCGAGATGCCGCTGGCCGACGTCGCCGATGCGTACGCCGCGATGGACGAGCGCCGCGCGACCAAGGTGCTGCTGCGGCCCTGACGGGTCAGGCCCCGCGGGGGTCAGCCTCGCGGGAGCAGGGTCAGGGCGTACGTCGTGCTGTTGACGATCGTCGCCGTGACCGTGCGCGCCACCGCCTCCCCGGCGGCCTGAGCGCCCCAGCTGCCGACCTCGAGGTCGTGCGCACGGGTGATGACCGGCGTCGTCCACGGGATCTCCGGGTGGAGCTGGGGAAGCGTGCCGCTGCCCGCCAGCAGACCCACGAGCGCCGCCACCCGCGGCGTCGGCTCCGCCCCGTCGACGAGCACCGCACGCACGCCCGCGGCGAGCTCCGCCCGGCGTGACGTCCCGCCGTCCACGAGCGCGGTCCGCGCGAAGAACCCGAGGATCTTGCGCGTCTCCCGGCGGATGTCACCCCGCGCGACGACGTTCTCGAGCAGCGGCCCCCGCAGCTGGGGGCCGATGGCCGCGAGCACCGTCTGCACGCCCCGCGGCTTCCCGGTGACGGAGGCCCAGGCCGACCGCAGGACGGGGTCCGACGGCTCCCGGCCCTCGACGGCGCCCACCCGGACGTTGCCGCCCGGCGAGCGGGTGGTCCGCACGTGCCCGCCGAGGGCGAGGTCCGCGAGCACACCGCCCGCCAGGACGTAGAACAGCGTGTTCTCGCCCGCGAAGGTGCCCGACCCCGGCTGGAAGAGCAGGAGCAGCAGGTCCTCCGCCAACGTCGGGGCGGCCGCCGGACCAGGACGCTCGGGCATCGTCGTTCCTCTCGTCGGTGCGCGCGTCACAGCCAGTCGTGCTCGCGGGCGTAGCGTGCGGCCTCGTGCCGCGTGCGGGTCTGCGTCTTCTGCATCGCACTGGACAGATAGTTGCGCACCGTTCCTGGTGCCAGGTACAGCCGGGCGGCGATCTCGGCGACCGAGTAGCCGTCGCGGGTCACCCGGAGCACGTCGAGCTCCCGGTCGGTCAGCGGGACGTCGTCGATGAGGGCCGCGGCGGAGACGTCCTGGTCGATCCACCGCCCTCCCTCGTGCAGCGCCGCGACCACCTTGGCGATGTGGGACGGCTCGGCCGACTTGCTGACGAAGCCCTGCACCCCGAGCCGCAGGGCCTGGCGCAGCACCCCCGGCCGGGCGTGGCGGGTCAGCATGAGGACCACCTGCTCGGGCAGGACCTGGCGGATCTCGGCCACGGCCTCCAGGCCGTCGACCCCCGGCATCTCGAGGTCGACGACCAGCACGTCGGGCCGGTGCGCGACCGTGGCCTCGACCGCCTCCGCGCCGTCGGCCGCTTCCGCCAGGACGGTGACGTCACCCTCGAGCGGGAGGAGCGCGGCGAGCGCCCTGCGGAGCAGGGCCTCGTCGTCGGCCAGCACCACCGTGGTCATCGTGCGTCCTCCTCGGGCTGCAGGTCGGCACCGGCGGCCCCGGCGGCATCAGCGGTCCCGGCCACCCCGGCCGGGAAGGTGGCCGCCGTGCGGAACCGGTCGTCCGCGAGCTCCGCGGTCAGGGTGCCGCCGTTGTCCGCCACCCGGCTCGCGAGCAACGACAGCCCGCGCAGCGTCGGCGGCGGGTGCCCGTCGACCCCGTCGTTGACGATCGTGATGCCGCGCTCCGTGACCGCCACGTGCACCAGCGTGGCACGCGAGTGACGCAGGACGTTGGTGGTCGTCTCCCGCAGCACCTGCGCCAGCAGGTCGCCGGGCTGCGGCCGGACGCTCGGCGGATGGTCGACGCGGACGTGGATGCCCGCAGCCTCGAGCAAATTCCTGGCGTTCTCCAGCTCGGCCGACAGGTTCGGCCGACGGCGCCCGTACGCGAGCTCCTTGGCCTGCGCGATCGTGTCGCCGACCAGGTCGTACGTCTCGCGCAGCTCCTGCTCCGCGCGTTCCGTGTCCGCACGCAAGAGCTTCTGCGCCAGCGCGATCTTCAGCTTCACCACGTGCAGCGTGTGGCCCTGGATGTCGTGCAGGTCGCTCGCGAACCGGACCCGCTCACGCACGACGGCGAGCTCCGCCTCCCGCTCCCGCGCCTCCTCCAGCTCTGTCATCACGTCGTAGAACCCCTTGTTGGGGAGCCGCAGGCAGATCAGGACGACGGTGATGCCGGTGGGCAGGATCACGAAGGAGATCAGCGCACCCGCCGAGAAGGGCCCGGCAGAGACCAGCCCCCAGGTGCCGACCAGCGCGACGAACAGCCCGACCCCGACGGCGGCCAGGGCCCGGCGGCGCGGAAGCTCCGGGACCACCAGGCACGCCACGACCGCCAGCGCGTAGTAGGCGGTCTGCGTGTCGCCGTCGATCACCAGGGCGCCGTACGGCCACACCGCCGCCGCGACGAACAGACAGGGCGCCGCCACCCGCGCGAGGTCGCCGGCGGACCAGCGCTCGAACGCGACCAGGGCGGCCAGCAGGCCCGCCGCCAGCACCAGCGCCTGGACCCAGGTCTGCGCCTGCCTCGCCACGAGCAGGACGCCCACGGCGCCGATCAGCGGGAGCAGCGCGGTGAGGTTGACCCGACGGAACCGCCGACGTGAGGACCGTGACGCCGTCGACGGCTTCCAGGGCCCCGCGGCCGTGCGTTGCGGGGCGGAGGTGCGGTCATCCATGGTGGGCGGCTCACAGGCTCGAGGGATCGTGCCCCTCAGTATCCGCTCCCGTGCGAGCCTCCTGCCAGTGACGCCGTGTCACACCGGGGTGCTGCGGATCGTCATGCCGCCGGGTGACGCCGGGACACTGGGATCGCGCCGCCGTCGGCGGTCTGATGGGGCCATGTCAACCAACACTGTGATCGACGTCGAGGGACTCGACGTCGCGTACGGCGACTTCCACGCCGTCAAGAACCTGTCGTTCCACATCGAGCGTGGTGAGCTCTACGCGCTCCTGGGGACCAACGGTGCCGGCAAGACGTCGACCCTCGAGGTCGTCGAGGGGCACCGCAAGGCCACCTCGGGCACGGTACGCGTGCTCGGGTCGGACCCGGCCGACCGCTCGGTGGTGCGTCCACGGGTCGGCATCATGCTGCAGGAGAGCGGCCTCTCGGCCGACCTCACCGTCGCCGAGTCCACGCGGCTGATCGGCCGCCTGACCGGACGCGAGGACTCCGTGGAACGCGTCCTGGGCCTTGTCGACCTCGAGCACAAGGCGGACACCCGCACCGGTCAGCTCTCGGGCGGTGAGCGGCGTCGGCTCGACTTCGCGACCGCGGTGTACGGCAGCCCGGAGCTGCTGTTCCTCGACGAGCCCACCACCGGCCTGGACATCGCGTCCCGGGACTCCCTGTGGGCCACCGTGCAGCGACTGCGCGACGAGGGCACGACCGTCGTGCTGACGACCCACTACCTGGAGGAGGCGCAGCAGCGTGCCGACCGCATCGGTCTGATGCACCGCGGCACGTTCCGCCACCAGGGGACGGTGGCCGAGCTGACCCGGTCGCTCCCGGCCTCGATCCAGTTCTCGCTGCCGCGGCACGCGCCCGCCCCGCCGACGAGCTCCGTCCCGCAGGCCGACGCGTCCTACGCGATCGAGACCTTCGAGCTCCAGCGGGACCTCAAGCAGCTCCTCGACTGGGCGGACAACCACGACGTCGAGCTGGAGGGCCTCTCCGCGGCTCCGACCCGCCTCGACGACGTCTTCCGCGCCATCGGCGCCGACTCCACCGCTTCCTGACCTACCCCGAACAGGAGATCATCGTGCTTCCTCTCGCCCAGGCCGAGCTGGTCCAGCTCTTCCGCAACCGGTCGGTGCTCGTCACCAGCCTCCTCATGCCCGTGGCGGTCGCCGTCTTCTTCATCAGCTACCGCGACGTCCTCACGAGGATCGGCAGCATCGGGTACGTCGCCGCCGTGCTCGTGTTCACGATCGCCGCGTTCAACCTCTACGCGACGACGGTCACCACGCTGGCCGCCCGGCGCCAGGGCCTCTTCCTCAAGCAGCTCCGGTCGACGGCGGCGAGCGACGCCACCATCCTGACCGGGCTCGTCCTGCCGGTCGGTGCCATCGCGCTGGTGCAGATCACCCTGATCCTCGGCGTCTTCGCCGCTGCCAGCGGCGGTGGGCCCGTCGACGCCGTGCTCCTCGTCGCGGCGACCCTCGCGGCGTTCGTCATGATGCTCGCCCTGGGGATCGCCACCGCCGGCGTGACGAACTCCCCCGAGCACGCCCAGGTGACCGCCCTGCCCCTGAGCATCGGCGTCATCGCCGTCGCCAGCTGGGTCGGGATCACCGGCACCGAGAGCATGGCCCTGCTCAAGCGGCTCCTGCCCGGGGGCGCGGCCACGGAGCTGATCGTCGCGGCCTGGGACGGCGGCGCCGCGCTGACCGGCTCGCTCGCACTGCTCGCCCCGACGTTGGCATGGGTCGTGGTGGCTATCGTCATCGCGGCGAGGATGTTCCGGTGGGAGCCGCGCCGGTAGTGGCCGGGTGCTCCGCGGGCCGCAGATGGATCGCCAGGTCGCTGCGGCCCGGGGAGTGCTCGTCGAGCAGACGGCGTCGCGCGTCGTAGTCGTCGAGCAGCCGCCGGTAGGGCAGCGGCTCGTCGGTGTCGAGGTTCTCGAACCGCTTGCGCACCCGGGCTCTGGCGTCGTCGATCCCCGGCCAGACCGGGGAGTCGACGCCGAGCAGCGTGAGCGGCGCCAGCGGCTCGATGCCCGTGTACCAGAGGATCCCGTGGTTGATGGGGAACAGCAGGTCCTCGATGTGTCCGTTCACGCCTCGAGGGCTGAAGGCCTCTGCCCGGTCCCCCGCCGTCGTGAGCACCAGCCCCCGCTTGCCCGCGAACGCGCCGTCCCCGTACTTGCGCGGGTTCCCCGCGGCGTCGCGCAGCCCGTAGGCGAAGCCTTCGGTGAACACCCGGTCCACCCAGCCCTTGAGGACGGCCGGCATCCCCGCCCACCAGAGCGGGAACACGAGGACGAGGAGGTCGGCCCGGCGCAGGAGCTCCTGGTGCCGCACGACCTCCGGGTGCAGGGTGCCGGCGGCAGCCGCGTCGGAGGCGTGGGTGCCGACCGGCCCGGTCAGCGTCTCGACACCGTAGTCGGACGGGCGGACGGCGGGGTGCCAGCCGAGCCGCGGCAGATCGAGGAGGACGGCGTCGTGGCCCTGCTCGCGGAGCGTGGACTCCGCGGTGGCGGCGAGGTCTGCGGTCAGGGAGCCCGCCGACGGGGCTGCGGAGACGATGAGTGTCTGCATGGTGCGACCGTAAGCACCCGGAGACGGCGGCGGTAGTACGGTCATTCTTGTCACCAAGGGACATCAGGGGAAGCGAGGATGCCATGCGGGACGCGGTGCGGCGTGCCCTGGAGGTGTGCCCGATCGAGGTGGGCATCGCCGTCGCCGGCGGGGACTGGAAGCTGACGGCCGTGTGGAAGCTGGCCGACGGGCCGCTCCGCTTCGGCGAGCTGCAGCGCGCCGTCGGCCCCGTCTCGGCCAAGACCCTCACCCGGCAGCTCAGGGCTCTCGAGGCGGACGGCGTCGTCGTGCGCACCGTGTACCCGGAGGTACCACCGCACGTCACCTACGAGCTGACCGAGGCAGGCCGGGAGCTGGCGACCATCGGGTCCTTGCTCGGTCGCTGGAGCGAGCGGTTCGTGCCGGGGGCCGAGCGAGAAGCCGTCTCAGAATATGGTCCCGCATCGTGAGATCGCCTGGGCAGCGCCCCCGGGCGGGCGTTACCGTCGATCCATGACTCGTCGAATGCGCAGCTGACCACCGCGCACCTTCGCCTGCCTGCGGCCACGCACCGGGCAGCCATACGCCGCGTGCGCCCGCCCGACCGCACCCGCCGGAGACCGCAGCCAGGAGAGACGATGACCTCGACGCCGACCAGCATCACGAGGCCCGACGACGCCCCGACGGCGGCCCGGCCCCGTGCCGCCCGCCGCGGCCCGGCCACCCCCGTCCCGGCGTCCGGCGCCTGGCGCGAGGGCGACCCGGTCGCGGACCGCCTGTTCGCCGACGTCGGCACCTTCGACCTCGAGGCCGGGGCCCGCCTGCCGGACGTCCGCGTCGCCTACGAGACCTACGGCGAGCTCGCCCCGGACGGCTCCAACGCCGTCCTCATCCTCCACGCCCTCACCGGCGACGCCCACGTGCGCGGTCCCGCCGGCCCCGGCCAGCTCACCGCCGGGTGGTGGGAACCCATGATCGGGCCCGGCGCGCCCATCGACACCGACCGGTACCACGTCGTCGTGCCCAACGTCCTCGGCGGGTGCCAGGGGACCACCGGCCCGGCGTCCACCGCACCCGACGGCCAGCCCTGGGGCGGCCGGTTCCCGCGCATCACCACACGCGACCAGGTCGCCGTCGAGATCGAGCTCGCACGGCTGCTCGGCATCCGTTCGTGGGCCACCGTCGTCGGCGCCTCCATGGGCGGCATGCGCGTCCTGGAGTGGGCGATCCTCGGGCCCGAGGCGGGCATCGAGGTGCGCTCGATCGCCGCCATCGCCACCGCCGCGCAGTCGTCGGGCGACCAGATCGCCTGGGCGCACCCCCAGCTCGGCGCCATCCGTGCCGACCCCCGCTGGAACGGCGGCGACTACTACGACGCTCCGGACGGCGAGGGCCCGCACGCCGGGCTGGCCATCGCACGGCAGATCGCGCACACCACCTACCGCACCGCGCGCGAGCTCGACGAGCGGTTCGGGCGGCTGCCCCAGGGCGGCGAGGACCCGTTCGACGACGGCCGGTTCGCCGTGCAGTCCTACCTCGACCACCACGGGGACAAGCTCGCGCGACGGTTCGACGCCAACTCCTACCTGCGGCTCACCGAGACGATGATGACGCACGACCTCGGCCGAGACAGGGGCGGGGTCGAGTCCGCGCTGGCGCAGATCACCGCGCGGGCGCTCGTCGTGGCGGTGGACAGCGACCGGCTGTTCCCACCGGCGCAGTGCGCCCGGATCGCCGCCGGTGTGCCCGGCGCCGGCGGCCTGCGCGTCATCACCTCCGACTTCGGGCACGACGGGTTCCTGCTCGAGCACGACCAGACGGGACCACTGATCCGGGACTTCCTCACCGAGGCGGCCCCCGTCCCACCGACCTCGTAGCGGGCCCGCGCGCGAGCCGTGCCCGGCGGTCCTAGCGTGGTGCCGGACGTCGACCACGACGCCCGGAAGCGCTCTCGCGAGGAGAATCCGATGGCACGACTCAACCCCTACCTCAGCTTCCGCGACCAGGCCCGCGAAGCCCTCGAGCACTACCGGTCCGCGCTCGGCGGGGACCTCGAGATCTCGACGTTCGGCTCCGTGCCCGGCATGGCCCACGACCCCGCCGACGAACAGCTCGTCATGCACGGCCAGCTCACCGCGCCGGGCGGGCTCACGCTCATGGCGGCCGACACGCCGTCGTTCATGCCGTACGTCGCCGCGACGAGCGGCGTGACCGTGGCGCTCACCGGCAGCTCCGACGACATGGACTACGTGCGCGGCGCGATCAGCACGCTGCTCGACGGCGCCACCGACGTCGTGCCGTTCGAGCCCGCACCCTGGGGCGACCACTACGGCCAGCTCACCGACCGTTACGGCATCGCCTGGATGTTCGACGTCGGCGACGCCTGACCGCGGACCGCTACGAGAGCAGCACGACCTCGCGGCGCCGCTCGAGCGAGACGAGATCCTCCTCCACCACGACCCGGCGCTCCGCCAGCCGCCCGCTGACGTGCTGCACCGCCACCCGGGCGGCTTCGACCCGCTCGCGGGACTCGCGGACGTGGCGCGCCACCGACAGGTCGCTGAAGACGTTGTCGAACCAGATGTCGAACGTCCGCGACATGCCCTCGACGCCCAGCGCGCCGACCCCTCGCTCACCCACGTCGCCGAGCTCGACCATCAGGTGGGCGAGGGCCGCGTCGGCCTCCCGGGCCAGCTCGGCCGCCCGGTCGAGACGGCGGTGCTTGGCGATGCTCGCGAGCAGGTCGCCGCCCAGGTACGTGTCGTACATCGACCAGCCGTTCGCGCCCGCCAGCTCGCCGGCCGCCGCCTCGAGAGCGGTCGCGGCGGCGTCCGCCGCGTCCTGCGCCTCGGCGATCTCCAGCTTCTCGGCCCGACGTCGGCCCCGCCGTTCCGCGACGTCCACGAGCTCGGCACCACGCCCCCTGCCCGCCGTCCACAGCCAGGCCTCCTTGTCCGCGAGCGCGCGCTCCCGCCGTCCGGCGACGTCGCCCAGACGCGCGACCGCACCCTCGGCGACCTGCAGCTCACGCTGCGCTGCCGCGCGGCGGGCCTCCGCTGCGGCGACGGCGTACTCGGCGGTGCGCTGCTCGGCCCGCTCCGTGTCGAGGCGTTCGTCGCGAGCGCCGCGCAGGGTCGCCCAGAGTCGGTCGAGGCTCAGCGACTCCAGGCGCTCCACGTCGGCCGACTCGTCGGCGAGCTGCTCGAGAGCACGCTCCACCGCTCGGTCCGCAGCCCGCAGCCCGGCGGCCGCGCGTTCCCGGCGGGCCAGGTAGTCCGCCAGGAGCGTGGCGTCCTGCTGCGCCTGCTCGACGCGCGCCTCGAGGGCCGCGGATTCCGGGTCCGTCGGGTCGGGCTCAGCAGGTCGGTGCACCACGGGGTCGGCCATGGCCTCCAACATAGTGGCCCGTGGCACCGGAACGTCCTCTACGTTGGGATCATGCTCGCTGCCACCGTCGACCGCTTCTCCCCCGACGCCCCGCTGCACGGACTGGAGGTCACCGACCGCCCCGCGCCGATCGAGCGCGAGCACTGGACCACGGTCCAGGTGCGCGCCGCCGCGCTCAACCATCACGACCTGTGGTCCCTGCGCGGCGTCGGCCTGCGCGAGGAGCAGCTCCCGATGATCCTCGGCACGGACGCCGCGGGTGTCACGCCGCACGGCACCGAGGTCGTGCTGCACGCCGTCGTCGGTGCGGACGGCCACGGCGTCGGCCCGCACGAGCGGCGCTCCCTGCTGTCCGAGCGGTACCCGGGCACTCTCGCCGAGCAGGTCTCCGTGCCCACGGCGAACCTCGTGCCCAAGCCCGCGGAGCTCACGTTCGCCGAGGCGGCCTGCCTGCCGACGGCGTGGCTGACGGCCTACCGGATGCTGTTCGGCGCGGCGGCGCTGCGGCCGGGCGACCGCGTGCTCGTACAGGGTGCGGGCGGCGGGGTCGCCACCGCGGCCGTCGTGCTGGGGTCAGCAGCCGGCCTCGAGGTGACCGCCACGTCGCGCGACGCAGGCAAGCGCGAGCGGGCGCTCGAGCTCGGGGCGGCCCGCGCCGTCGAGCCCGGGACCCGCCTGCCCGAGCGCGTCGACGCCGTCGTCGAGTCCGTCGGCGAGGCGACCTGGGCGCACTCGGTGCGGTCCGTGCGGCCCGGCGGCACCATCGTGGTGTGCGGGGCGACCAGCGGTGACGCGCCGCCCGCGGAGCTGACCCGGCTGTTCTTCTCCGAGATCCGTGTGCAGGGCGTCACGATGGGGTCGCGCGAGGACCTCGCTGCGCTGCTGCGGTTCTGCGCGCGGACCGGCGTGCGGCCGCTCATCGACTCCGAGGTGTCGCTGGCGGACGTCGGCACGGGCCTCGCCCGGCTGGCCGCGGGCGACCAGACGGGCAAGATCGTCGTCGTCCCCTGACCCTGCGACTGCCCCTCGAACGTTGTGGGCGCGATTTCTGGGTCGGAAATCGTCCCAAGAGGGACGAATCGGGCCAGAGATCGCGCCCACAACGTTCGGTAGGGCGGCCGGGCGGGTCAGGCGAAGCGGGCGCGGTAGGCGTCCAGCAGCGACGGACCGTCCGGCCCGAGGTGCCACACGTTCCAACCGTCGTCGGTGGGGGTCCCGCTCGCGGCCGAGGCCGCATGGTCCGGGTGCTGGTAGCGGGAGCCGTCGGCCAGCTCGATCGCGCCGTCCGGGTGCAGCACGGCCTCGAAGTGCTGCCGGCGGCGCGGCCGCGACCACACGAGCAGCGTGGGGCGGTGCAGGGTGGCGGCGAGCGCGATGAGGTCGCCGTCCACCTCGTCGTCGAACGCCATCGGTGCGGACTGGGCCGTCTCGTACAGGCCGTAGTCGGGCGGCGGGGTGTACGACGGCGCCTCCAGCGGCGGGACCTCGAGGCGCGGCAGGTCCTCGGAAGCGTTCGTCCAGCTGCTCGGCGTCGACGGCTCCCACCCGGAGGACCGGTACGGCGGAGGGTCGTTGAGCGGGTCCTCCCAGCGTGCCTCCGGCGGATCCCACGGCGCCGGCTCACGACGCCGGGTGGCAGGCTCCGGCCGCGGTGCCGGCGGCAGGTCCAGCGCCGGGGCGGTGTACCGCGCGAAGTCCTCACCGAGTCCGGGGGTGTCGACGCTCGACGCCGACCTCGTGCGGCGGGCGAGCTCCGCGAGGTCGAGGTCCTCCGCCGAGCCCGCCGACGCCGCGGTGAAGGCCGCCAGCTCCGGCGAGGGCTGCTGCGGCTGCGACGTGAAGCGGTCCCTGCGGGACCGACGTCGGACGGCCGGCTGCTGAGCCGGTGGCGCCGGTGGCGGAGGTGTCGGCTGCGGCGGAGCGGGCGGCGGTGGCGGCGCGGCCGCCGGGGCCGGACGTGGCGGCGTGCCGGCGTCGCTGGTCTGGCCGCCCTGCCTGCTCTGGCTGCTCTGGCTGCCGGCCGCGTCGGCGCGGATCGTCGGGAGCGACAGGCTGGACGCCCCGGCGGCGGCCCGCCGTCCGGCCCGGGTCCGGTGCGGGGCGGGGGCGGGCGCCGGCTCGGACGCGGCCCGCCGGGCCGGTGCTGGCGCCGCGGGCGGGTTCGGCGAGGCAGACTGCGCGACCGCCGGATGCTTGCCGGTCAGGGCGATGCCCACCTTGACGCCCTCCGCGAAGGACTCCGGCTCGGTGTCGGCGGATGCGGCGGCCCGGCGCGTCCCCTCCGGTGCGACACCGGACAGGCGTGGCGCCGTCGGGGCGGAGGCCGGGTGGATCACCAACGGGGAGACGTCGACGAACCGTCGCCCGTCCTGGCTGTGGACCACGCCCATCTTGAGCACCTCGACGGGCATCGTGGGCTGACGCAGGAAGTCGACGGCGTTCAGGATCTCCTCGCCGGCCTCCTGGCAGATGATGATCAGCCGGGCGCTGGAGCGCCCCGGCTGGGACCGGGTGATCGGCACGGAGTCGTAGAACGAGGCGACGTCCCGCTGGAACGCGTTCGGCCCGCCGTGGTACCGGGAGGCGAGCTCGCCGCGGGTGAGCCGGCCGGCCCAGCCCGCGTGGTCCAGCGCCCGGGTCAGCGCCGGGCGGTCGAGCTCGGCGACCAGCTCGACCACGACCGGCGAGCCGGTGGCGTCCAGCGCGAGCAGGTGCGGCTCGTCAGGTCCGGCGCCCTGGGCGACGGGGAAGATCTGCTCCCCGAGCAGCCCGTCGATGTGCGAGTCCACGACGCGGTGCGCCGTCGTCCCGAGCCCGGGCTCCACGGCACCTGCGGACCGCCCGGACTGGACGAGGAGCGGCCTGCTGGCGTCGACCTCGAACAGTGGCATCGCGCTGACTTCTCCCCGGTTCCCGCACACGGCCCGGTGCCGTGTGCCGCATAGCCTACGGCGAGACGTCCCGTGACCTGCAACACTGCAGGTGGGTGACCACGGTCACGCGTGCCCGGCCTGCTCCTCGTCCGCGGCAAGCGCTTCCTCGACGCGCCGGATCTTGGCGTCGAGCTGCCCGGTGTACCCCGGGCGGATGTCGGCCTTGAGCACGAGCGAGACCCGGTGACCGCCCGCGCCCACGGCCTCGGTGGCGCGCTGGATCACCGGCATCACCTCGTCCCACTCCCCCTCGATCTCGGTGAACATGGACGTGGTCCGGTGCGGCAGCCCGGACTCCCGCACGATGCGGACGGCCTCGGCGACGGGGCCCGCGACGGACTCCCCCGCGCCGAGCGGGGAGACGGAGAACGCGAAGACAGCCATGCCTCCATCATGCCTCCCCGTCTACGCTCGGGGGGTGAGTACCTCGGTGACGGTCCTGGCCGGTGGCGTCGGCGGCGCCCGCCTCGCGCACGGCTTCGCGCTCGCGCTGCCCGACGGCGGCACCCCGGCGGACGGCGGTGGCCTGACCTGCGTGGTCAACGTCGGCGACGACACGACCCGCCACGGGCTGCACGTCTCGCCCGACCTCGACACGGTGATGTACACGCTGGCCGGGCTCAACGACGAGGAACGCGGCTGGGGGCTGACGGGCGAGTCGTACGCGACGCTGGCGCAGCTCGAACGGCTCGGTGAGGACACCTGGTTCACGCTCGGCGACAAGGACCTGGCGACCCACGTGGTGCGGACCGCGCGCCTGCGCGAGGGCGTGCCGCTGAGCGGGGTGACCGCCACCCTGACGGCCTCGCTGGGCGTGGGCGCCCGGCTGCTCCCGGTCACGGACGACCCGGTGCGCACGCAGGTGACCACGCCGTCGGGCACCCTCGCCTTCCAGGAGTACTTCGTGCGGCGTCAGCACGCCGACGCGGTGCTCGACCTGACCTTCGACGGCATCGGGTCCGCCCGCCCGGCGCCCGGGGTGCTGCCGGCGGTGCGGGACGCCGACCTGCTGGTGGTGGCGCCGTCGAACCCGTTCCTCTCCGTCGAACCGGTGCTCGGCGTGCCCGGTGTGCGCGACGCCGTGGCGGCCTCGCGAGCACGCCGGGTGGCGGTCAGCCCGATCGTGGGCGGCCGGGCGGTGAAGGGGCCGGCCGCGCAGATCCTCGAGTCGCTCGGGCACGAGGTCTCGGCGGTGGGCGTGGCACGGCTGTACACCGGCGTCGTGGACGTCATGGTGATCGACGAGGCGGACGCCGCGCTGGCCGCACCGGTCGAGGACCTCGGGTTCGAGGTGGTGGTCACCGACACCATCATGGGAGGTCCGGCCGGTCGCGAGCGCCTGGCCCGCGAGCTCCTCGCCGTGGCCGGGCCGTGACGAGTCCCCGCACGGTCGCCGTGGTCCCGCTCCGCGACGGCGTCTCGGGCAAGTCGCGGCTCGCGGCCGCCCTGGATCCGGGTGCCCGACGGCGGCTGGTCGTCGCGCTGGCGCGGCACGTCGTGGAGGTGCTCGCCCCGCTCGTGGCGGACGGCCGGCTGGCGGGGGTCGTGGTGGTGACGGCGGACGTGCCGTTCGTCAAGGAGGTCCTCGCGGCAGTCCCGGGTCAGGTGATCGCGGAGCCGCCCGGCACGCCCGGCCTGAACGGCGCCCTCGACCACGCCCGCGACCACGTCCGGAACCTGGCCGCGGACCGGATGCTGGTGGTCCACGCGGACCTGCCCCGGCTCACGACCGCCGACGTCGACGCCCTCCTCGCGACCCGGGCCGACGTCACGATCGCCACCGACCGCCATGCGACCGGCACCAACCTGCTCATGGTCCCGCTCACCGCTCCCCTCGCAGCGAAGGGCTACCGGTTCCGGTTCGGCGCCGGGTCCCGGGCCGCCCACGAGGCGGAGGCCGGGACGCACGGCCTGACCTCCGCCGTCGTGCAGCGACCCGGCACCGCCGCGGACCTCGACACGCTCGACGACTGGGCCGAGCTCCCCGCCGAGATCCGCGCCCGGGTGGGTGCCGCCGTCGGGCACCCGCTCACCGAGCGGCCGGCCCGGCAGGCGCAGTAGCGGCGGGCAGGTCGCCGCTCAGGCCGCGTCGAGGCGGGTGCGCACCTCCTGCGGCAGGTCGAGGTGCACCGCACCGAGGAGCTCGTCGAGCTGCTCCACGGAACTCGGTCCCGTCACCGGGATCACCGGCACCTCGCCGCCCATCATCCAGGCGAGCGCCACCTGCGCGGGGGTCGCACCGATCTCGCGGGCGACCTCGCGCAGGACGCGGACCCGGTGGACCGACCCGGGGTGGTCGGCGTCGTGGTACAGGCCCTTGTCGTCCCGCATCAGGGCCCCGGCCTGCAGCGGCCCGTACCCCACGACCGTCAGCGACGGCCGGCCCGGAGTCCCCGTGGACGCGGCGTAGTCGAGCAGGTCGCGACTCACCCAGGGGCGCGACGTCGGCCGCGGGTACACGTACGAGTGCTGCTGCTGCACGACGGCGTAGGGCGGCACGCCCTGACGCTCGGCCTCGGCGCGGGCCTCGACGAGTCGCCACAGCGTGACGTTCGAGATGCCGGTCAGACCCACCGCGCCCTCGGCCTGGAGCTTGCCCAGCGCCCCGACCGTCTCGGCCAGCGGGGTGTCGCGGTCGTCCACGTGCCCGTAGAGCACGTCCAGGTGGTCGGTGCCCAGGTGGCGCATGCTCTTGTGCGCCTCGGCCTCGATCACGCCGGCGCCGAGGCCCTCGAAGTTGTCCGGCGTGAAGGGCAGGCCCCGGTCGCGGGGGCCGGCGCCGACCTTGGTGGCGATCCGGACGTGGTCACGGTGGCGCCGGGCGGCCAGCCAGCCCCCGATCAGGTCCTCGCTGTCCCGGCCGTGCCCGCCGTGCCACACGGCATAGTTGTTGGCGGTGTCCAGGAAGGTCCCGCCCGCCTCGACGAACCGGTCGAGGATCGCCTCCGAGGTGGCCGGGTCCACGAGGGTCCCGTAGTTCATGGTGCCGAGGCACAGGGTGGACACCTCGATGGCGCGGTCCCCGGTGCCGATGGTGCGGTAGCGCATGGTTCCTCCGTTTGGTGGTTCGTGCTGGTCGGTGGTGGTCGGACGGAGCCGGTCAGACGGCGTCGAGGCGGGCTCGCAGCTCAGGGTCCAGGTCGAGGTCGGCGGCACCGAGCAGCTCGTCGAGCTGTTCGACCGAGCTGGGCCCGACGATGGGAGTCACGGGGACCTCGCCGCCGAGCAGCCACGCGAGCACCACCTGGTTCGGGGTGGCTCCGACCTCTGCGGCGACCTCCCGCAGGACCCGCAGCCGTTCGTGCGTGGTGGGGTGGTCGAACCCGTCCCACAGCGGCTTGTCCGGGCTGGTGAGCGCGCCTTGCATGAGCGGCGAGTACGCGGTGACGGCGAGCGGGGCGCTCCCGCCGGCGGTGGCCTGGGCGGCGTAGTCGAGCAGCTCGTACGACGCCCAGTTGTGCCGGCCGACGTCGGGCCGCGGGTAGGGGTAGGTGCGCTGCTGCTGCACCAGCCCGTAGGGGGCGATGCCCTGGCGGCGGGCCTCCTCGCGGGCCTCGACCACGCGGTGCAACGCGGCGTTGGAGATGCCTGCGATCCCGACGAGGCCCTCGGCCTGGAGCTTGCCGAACGCGCCGACGGTCTCGGCCAGCGGCGTGGCGTAGTCGTCGACGTGCCCGTAGCAGACGTCCAGGCGGTCGAGGCCGAGGTGGCGCAGGCTCGTGGCGACCTCGCGGACGACGGTCCGAGCACCGAGGCCCTGGTAGTTCGAGGGCGGCACGTGCGTCTGCGGCAGGTCCGGGTCCTTCTTCGCGGCACCAACCTTCGTGGCGACGCGGACCTGGTCGCGGACCCCGCGGTCCGCCAGCCAGCGGCCGATCACGTCCTCGCTGTCGCGGCCGTGGCCGCCGCTCCAGCCGTTGTAGTTGTTCGCGGTGTCCAGGAAGGTCCCGCCTGCCTCGACGAACCGGTCCAGGATCGCTCGCGAGGTGGCCTCGTCGGTGCGGGTCCCGAACCACATGGTGCCGAGGCACAGCGTGCTGACCTCGAACGACGTGGTCCCGTTGCTGATGGTGCGGTAGCGCATCGTTCCTCCGTGCGGTGGTGGTCGTCCTCGACGCTACGGAGAAATCGGTCCGGGTGTACCGTCCATTGACATGATCGTCCACCGGACCAATCTGGCGTGGGAGACACTGCTCGACCTGGACGCCTCGACCGGCCCACGGGTCGTACGGCTCGAGCACGCGCTGCGCGACGCCGTCGGCTCCGGACGGTTGCCGGCCGGTGCCGCCCTGCCGGCCAGCCGCCGGCTGGCCGAGTCGCTCGGCGTCTCGCGCTGGGTCGTCACCGAGGCCTACGGCCAGCTCGTCGCCGAGGGCGTCCTCGAGGCGCGGGTCGGCGCCGGCACGCGCGTGGCCGCCGGGTCGGTCCAGACCCGGCAGGTCCAGACCCGGCAGGTCCAGGAGCGGGGCGCGACGACGGCACGTCCGCGACGCTCGCCCGCCGCGGGACCGCAGGGGTCGGCCGCCACGGGGGTGCCGCCGTCGGGCACGGTGCCGCACCTGCCGCCGCGCCCGCGGTTCGACCTGCGTCCCGGCGTGCCCGACCTGCGGCACGTCCCGCGCGAGGCGTGGCTGCGGGCGGCACGCGAGGCGCTGGCCGGCGCGTCGAGCACGGACCTGTCCACGGCGCCCGGTCTCGGACACCCCGCGACCCGGTCGACGGTGGCCGCGTACCTGCGCCGGGCGCGGATGGTCGAGGCCCCGGACACGGCCGTCGTCGTGACCCGGGGCGCCACCGACGCGATGGCGCGGGTCGCGGCGGCGCTGCGGACCGCCGGGCACACCCATCTGCTCGTGGAGGACCCGTCGTGGCCGGTGCTGCGCGACGTCGCCCGGCAGGCCGGGCTGCGACCCGTGCCCGTGCCGGTGGACGCGGGCGGGGTCGACGTCGAGCGGCTCGCCGAGGCCGGCGCGCGGACCGGCGCGCGGGCGGTGCTGCTGACGCCAGCGCACCAGTTCCCCACCGGGGTGGCGCTGGCCGGCGAGCGGCGCGAGGCCGTGCTGGCCTGGGTGCGGCAGGTGGACGGGCTCGTGGTCGAGGACGACTACGACGCGGAGTTCCGCTACGACCGGCGGCCCGTGGCGGCGCTGCAACGGCTGGACCCGGAGCGGGTGGTGCTGCTCGGCTCGGTGAGCAAGACGATGTCGCCGGCGTTCGGGATCGGCTGGGCGGTGCTGCCGGCCGCGTGGCGGGCGGCCTTGGGAGACGTGGCACGGGCCGGCGCGCCGTCCGTGGTGGACCAGCTCACCGTCACCCGGTTCCTGGAGGGAGGCGGCTACGACCGGCACCTGCGCGCCGCCCGCACGCGGTACCGGCGGCGCCACGACGCGCTCGCGGGCGCCGTCGGGCACCGGCTTCCCGACGCCCGGCTGCACGGCATGGCCGCCGGGCTGCACGCGCTGCTGGAGCTGCCGGGTGGCGACGAGGCCCCGGACGCCGCCGAGGTGGTGCGCGCGGCGGCAGCCCGCGACGTCGGTGTCGTGGACCTGCGGCGCTACCAGGTGCGCCCGGCGGCACGGTCTCGGACGCTCGTGCTCGGCTACGGCAACCTGGTCGACGCCCGGCTCGAGGAGGCGGTGGCCCGGCTGGCGAGCTGCGTCTGAGCGCTACCAGCGCCCGCGGTGCACGACGTCGGCCATCGGCTTGCGCCGCCGCCGTGCCGGCGAGCCCTTCGCTCCCCCGGCCTCGGGGTGCCCGACGGCGACCACCCCGGTGGGTGACCACTCCTGCGGCACGCCGAACTCGTCGCGGAAGGCATCGATGCGCCCGGCGTCGATCCCGAAGAAGCACGCCCCGAGACCCTCGTCCACGGCCGTCTGGAGCATGAGCAGCGAAGCCATGCCCGCGTCGACGTGCCAGTACGGCACCGGCCAGCGCGCCTCGTCCCGGTCGGTCCACCCCTTGTCGGGCTCGGCGTACCGGCCGACGTAGGCGTCCCGGGACGTCAGCACGACGACCAGCACCGGGGCGGTGCGCATCCCGGCGAGCCAGGTCGACATGTCGCGCGCCGATCCCGCGGGGGTGGCCGCGGTCCAGAAGCGCTCCCGCTCCGCGTCCGTGGTCAGCACCAGGAACGACCAGCCCTGGGTGAACCCGGCGCTCGGGGCACGCACGGCGTGGTCGAGCAGCCGGTCCACCACCTCCGCCGGCACCGGCTCGTCGCTGAAGCGCCGGACCATGCGCCGCCGTCGGACCACGTCACGAAGCTCCATGCGAACCACCCTGCCACGTCCCCGGGCTGCCCGGGCGCGGGGTCAGAGCACCAGCTCGGGCTGCAGCCGGGTCACCGTCCACACCCGTTGCCGGCGGGCCGCCAGCACCGTGCACACCATCGCCACCACGAACACGCCGAGCAGCACAGCGGTCGCCCGGGCTGCCGTCGCGAGGCTGCCGCCGTACAGCAGCTGCCGCAGCCCCTCGACGGCATAGGTCATCGGCAGGAACTGGTGCAGCGCCCGCAACGGTTCCGGGATGGTCTGCCACGGGAACGTCCCACCGGCTGTCACGAGCTGGACCAGCATGAGCACCAGGCCGAGGAACTGCCCGGCCGCCCCCAGCCACACGTTCAGCGCCTGCAGGATCGCCACGAACGTCCCCGAGACCAGCACCAGGAACAGCGCCGTGAGCACGCCGTAGGCCGGGTCGATGTCGAGGGCGAGCTTCGCGACCGTGAACATCAGCGCGACCTGCGCCACGCCGATCACGGCCGGCATCGCCCACCCGCCGAGCGCCGCCGCGATCCCCGGCCGGTTCGCCGCCAGCGCCCGCGCGGACAACGGCCGCACCAGCAGGAACAGCACGTACGCGCCGATCCATGTCGCCAACGAGAGGAAGAAGGGCGCCAACCCGCCCCCGTACGTCCCGGCCGAGGAGTACGACTCGTCGATGACCTGCAGCGGATCGCCGATCGTCTCGGCGGTGTCCTCGCGCGTCTGCGCGTCGACGTCGGGAACCTGTCCGAGCCCTTCGGCGAGACCGTCGTGGAGCTCGGCCGTCCCGTCGGCCAGCTCCGCGGCGCCGGAGTGCAGCCGCCCCACGCCGTCGGCCAACGACGCCGCCCCGTCCGAGACCTGCGCCGTCCCGTCGGCGAGCCGGGCGACGCCGTCCACCAGCGCGGGCGTGGCCGCGGCGAGCTGTCCCGTCCCGTCAGCGAGCGCCCCCGCGCCGTCCGCGGCGTCGGAGATCCCGCCGGTCAGACCGGGGGTCGCCGCCGCGAGGTCGGACGCCCCCTCGGCGACCTGCTGCGCGCCGTCGGCCAGGGTGTCCAGCTGCGACGCCGCGCCCTCGATCGTCGCGACGGCGTCCGCCACGGCGGCCCGCCGGTCGTCCAGCACCGGGGACACCTGGGCCTGGACCGCGGCGGCCAGGTCGTCGGCCTGGTCCTGGGTGAGCACGCCGTCGGAGACCAGCCGGTCGAGCTCGTCGCCCAGCGCGGCGTCCACGTCGTCGCGCACGCCGTCCAGCGCCGGCAGCACGTCGCCGGCCGCGGCGGCCGCCTCGTCCCCGGCCGCCGCGACCCGGGCGTCGCCGTCGGCGACCTGCCCGGCGCCGTCGGCCAGCTCCTGGGTCTGCGCCGGCAGGGACGACGTCGCGGACTCCAGCCGGTCCAGCCCCGCGGCCAGCGTGCCGGCACCGTCGTCGAGCTGCCCGACGGCGGTGCTCAGCTCCCCGGTGGAGTCGTTCAGCGTGGCGGCGCCCCGGGCCGCCTGCCCGGCCCCGTCGGCGAGGGTGGCAGCTCCGGTGTCCGCGTCGGCGAGGCCGTCCTCGAGCTGCGTGGCGCCGTCGAGCAGCTGGCCGGCGCCGGTGACGGCGTCGGCGAGGTTGGTGTGGATGGAGGCGAACCCACGCAGGAACTCGTCGGCGGCCTCGGTGCCGACCTGGGTGGCGATGGAGTCGCGCACCTGCCCGACGATCTGGTCGGCGATGGTCCCGGCGAGGTAGTTGTTCGCGTCGTTGGTGATGAGCGTGAGGCTGGCCTGCTCGGGCTCGAACTGCCCGGCCGAGACGAGCTCGTCGGAGAACGTGGGGCCGATGATGAGCGCGGCGTCGTACCGCCCCGAGCGCACCCCGTCCTCGGCGTCGCGCTGGGTGGTCTCCACCCACCCGAACCCGCCGTCGTCGACGAGCTGTTCGGCGACGTCGTCCCCGAAGTTCCGTTCCTCGGTCTCGCCGGTGGTGGGGTCGGTCGTGGTGGCGCCCTCGTCCTGCACGACGAGGGCGGCGGGCACCTCCTGGAGGTTCCCGTACGGGTCGAGGTTGGCGTACAGGTACAGCCCGGCGTACAGGGTGGGGATGATCGCCATCGCGAGGATCGCCAGCCTGGGCAGCCGGCCGGCGGCGAGGCGACGCAGCTCGGACAGGGCGAGGTGGACGACGGTCATGACGCCGCCAGCCCGGACGTCGACCGCAGCACGACCTGCGGGGGCGAGTGCGGGTCGACGCCGCGGGCCGGCGGGAGGTCGACGCCGAGGTCCCGCGCGGACGCCCGTGTGCACTGGACCAGCACCCCGTGCCCGGCCGCGGCGAAGGTGCGGGCTATCCCCCACCAGTCGGCGGCGTCGCCACCGTGCCGGTCGGGCAGCGTGAGCACGAGGAAGCGCACCGCGGGGTTCGCGGCGGCCAGCGCGGCCAGGACGGTGGTCCGCACGAGGCCGGGAAGCTGGTCGGTGCGCCGGCTCTGGTCACCGGCCAGCGCGTGCTCGGACAGCCAGCGGGTCACGTCGCCGGGCCAGGACCGGCGGCCCGCCAGAGCGAGTCCCTCGCCGACGACGTCGCCCAGCGGCTGCGTGTCGTCCGGCTCGTTGATGGCAGGGACGTCGACGACGGCGGTGCAGCGGCGCAGCGCCGCGGCGTCCTGCTCGCCGTCGAGCCACACGCGCCCCGCCGTGGGTGCCAGCCGCCCGGTGGCGACGAGGGCGAGCGCCGTGTGGCCGTGACCGGGTTCGGCGGCGACGAGCACCGCCTCGCGGGTGCTCCACACCAGGTCGAGCTCGGTGAGCAACGGGTCGCGCCGCCCGTCGACCCGCACCCCGTCGAGCGTGATCCTCATCCCGTGCTCCCTCGTCCGTCCTGTGGTCGCCGTGGCGCGGTCATGGTGTCGATCGTGCCCGCACCGGCGGCCGGGCGCAGGGGCAACGCCACCGGCGCCCGGAACCGCCGGGCGGGTAGGACCCCCTACCCGGGTAGGGGGTCCGGTTCGCTCCGGGGTGCGATGTGCCGGCGGAGCCCGCCGCCTAGCGTCGTGCCCGTGACCACGACACCGCTCCCGCCGCAGGCTCGCCACCAGGTCAGCACCTACACCGACCTCGCGCGCCGCATCAAGGACGAGGGACTGCTCGAACGCTCCGGACGGCGGTACCTCGTCCGGGCGCTCGTCCTCGCGGGCGCGTTCGGCGTCGCGCTGACCGCCCTCCTGACGCTGGGGAACTCGTGGTGGCAGCTGCTCGTCGCGGCCGGCTCCGGCGTGCTGTTCACGCAGGTCGCGTTCGTCGGGCACGACGCCGCCCACCGGCAGATCTTCGCCTCGGGCCGCAAGAACGAGTGGACGTCCCGTGTGGTGGCCAACCTCGTGGTGGGGCTGAGCCACGGATGGTGGGTGCGCAAGCACACGCGCCACCACGCCAACCCGAACAAGGTCGGTGCCGACGAGGACATCCGGCCCGGCGTCATCCTCTTCACCACCGAGGACGTGCCCCGGCGCACCGGCATCGCCGGGTGGTTCACCCGGCACCAGGGCTGGCTGTTCTTCCCGCTGCTGACGCTCGAGGGCCTCGCCCTGCACGTGGGCGCCGTCCGTACCGTCGTCACGGACCGCGCGCTCAAGCACCGCGGCACCGAGGCGGCACTCCTCGCGGTGCGGCTGATCGGCTGGCCGCTGCTCCTCGTCGCGGCGCTGGGGCCCGCGCTCGGTGCCGCGTTCCTGGCGGTCCAGCTCATGGTGTTCGGCGTCTACATGGGTGCGAGCTTCGCGCCCAACCACAAGGGCATGCCGCTGGTGCCCCGGGACACGCGCATCGACTTCCTGTCACGGCAGGTCCTGACGTCCCGCAACATCCGCGGCGGCCGATGGGTCGACCACCTGATGGGCGGGCTCAACCTGCAGATCGAGCACCACCTGTTCCCCAGCATGCCGAGCGGCAACCTGCACCGGGCCCGGCCGATGGTGCGCGCGTACTGCGCCGAGCACGACGTCCCGTACACCGAGGCCGGCCTCCTGGAGTCCTACGGGATCGTGGTGCGCCACCTCAACCGGGTCGGCCTGAGCGACCGCGACCCCTTCACCTGCCCGTTCGTCACCGCGCACCGGACCGGGTGAGCAGCATGCCCGTCGCCGCACCTAGGCTGTGGCGCATGACCTCGGTGGGGACGGACGACCCGCGGGCCCTGCTCGCGGACGCCTCCCACCGGTGGGTGCGGCGCGCGCCGTGGGTCGTCGCGTTCGTGCTGTGCGCCGCGCTGCTGCCCACCACCATCCGGGTGCTGGACGTCAGCTACGAGATGGGCGTGGGGTTCGCGAGCGCCCTCGCCGTGGCGCAGACGGCGCCGCTGCTGCTCGCCGTCGTCCACCCGCTGCGGGCCTGGTACGTCATCTTCGCCGCCGACGTCGCCGGGGCGCTCGCGCTGCTGGCGGTGGACTTCGACGGCCGCCTGCCGTGGCCGTTCCCCGCGACGGCGATCGTCGGCTACGTGGGCCTGTGCCTCGCCCTCGGTCTGAGCGAGCCCCGCAGGACCCTGCTGTCCGTGTGGCTGGCGACGGCCGTCGCCAACGTCGGGCTGGTCTTCGTCGCCCCCCACCCCACGGGCGCCGGGGGCATGCTCCTGACGATGCTCAGCGGCGTCGCGCTGCTGCTGGCCGGTGCGCTGCGCGAACGGCGCGAGGTGCAACGCCGGCTGGCGGAGCAGGAGACGATCAGCGAGGCCGAGCGCAGCCGGCGGACGCTGCTGGAGGAACGCGCCCGCATCGCGCGCGAGCTGCACGACGTCGTCGCGCACCACATGTCCGTCATCACCGTGCAGGCGGACACCGCCGCCTACCGCCTGGACGCGCTCGCCCCGGCCACGCAGGAGGAGTTCACGTCCATCGCCTCGACGGCGCGCGAGTCGCTCGGTGAGATGCGACGACTCCTCGGCGTGCTGCGCAACGAGGAGTCGGACGGCGAGCTGGCACCCCAGCCGGGGCCGGCCCAGATCGACCGGCTGGTCGAGGCGACCGTCCGTGCCGGCGTGCCCGTCGAGCTCACGCGCGACGACGGCGAGGTGCCCGAGGCGGTCGGCCTCACCGCGTACCGCCTCGTCCAGGAGGCGCTCGCGAACGTGGTCCGGCACGCTCCGGGCGCGCCGACCCAGGTGTCCGTGTCCCGGGACGGTTCCGGGGACGGTGCCCGGCTGGTCGTCCTCGTCGTCAACGGGGCGTCGCCCGAGCCGCCGTCGTCGCCCCTGGAGAAGCACGGCACCGGGCACGGGCTCGTCGGCATGCGCGAGCGCGTGCGGCTCGCCGACGGCACCCTCGACGTCGGTCCCCTGCCGGACGGCGGGTTCCGGGTGGCCGCCCAGCTTCCCCTGGCACGAGAGTGAGCACATGACGGCACAGACGAGCACCCGCGTCATCATCGTCGACGACCAGTCGATGGTCCGAGCGGGCTTCGCCGCGCTCCTCGCCGCCCAGGACGACCTCGACGTGGTGGGTGAGGCCCCGGACGGCATGCAGGGTGTCGAGCTCAGCCGGCGCACCCACCCCGACGTCGTCCTGATGGACGTGCGCATGCCCGAGATGGACGGCCTCGAGGCGACGCGACGCCTCCTGTCGCCCCCGCCGGGCGTGACGCACCGCCCGCGCGTGCTGATGCTTACCACGTTCGACGTCGACGACTACGTCTACGAGGCGTTGCGTGCCGGCGCCAGCGGGTTCCTGCTCAAGGACGCTCCGCCGGCCGACCTCATCGCAGCCGTCCGCGTCGTCGCGGCGGGCGACGCACTGCTCGCCCCGTCGGTGACACGCCGCCTCGTCGCCCAGTTCGCCCGCCAGGGACCGGCTCGGCCCGGGAAGCCGGCGCTGCGCCTGAACGCACTCACGGAGCGTGAGACGGAGGTCCTCACCCTGGTGGCACGCGGCAGCTCGAACGCGGAGATCGCCGAGACCCTCTGGCTGGCGGAGCAGACGGTGAAGTCCCACGTGAGCCGCATCTTCACCAAGCTGGACCTGCGCGACCGCGCGCAGGCGGTCGTCTTCGCCTACGAGTCCGGGCTGGTGTCCCCGGGCGGGTAGGCCACCCACCCCGTACCGCGGTAGCACCCCGAGGTTGGCTCCCGGGCGTGATGTCCGGCCAGGTCTCTCCCCCGCACGCTTGATCACGTCACAGCCACACGATCCAGCACGGGAGAGACCATGCGATCACGCACCACCCGGCGCACCGGCGGCGCGCCGGCGCCGGACCAGCGACTCACGGGACAGGGCATCCCCGGCACCCCAGGGGCCGCCGTCGAGCTGCGCGGCGTCCGGCGTCAGTACGGGCGCGGCGGCAACGCCGTGCACGCCCTCGCGGGTGTCGACGCCGTCCTGGCGCAGGGGACCTTCACCGCGATCATGGGCCCGTCCGGTTCCGGCAAGTCGACGTTCCTGCAGAGCGCCGCCGGTCTCGACCGGCCCACGTCAGGTTCCGTCCATCTGGCCGGCACCGAGATCACCGGCATGAGCGAGGACGAGCTCACCGAGCTACGCCGCCGCCGCGTGGGCTTCGTCTTCCAGTCGTTCAACCTGCTGACGTCGCTGACGGTGGAGCAGAACGTCCTGCTGCCCCAGCGCCTCGACGGGCGGCCTACCCACGGGAGGGCCCGCCGTCGGGCGGCCGAGGTGCTCGCCCAGGTCGGGCTCGCCGACAAGGGCCGGCGCCGCCCCGGCGAGCTCTCCGGCGGCCAGCAGCAGCGCGTCGCCGTCGCCCGCGCCCTGGTCAACGAGCCCGACGTGATCTTCGCCGACGAGCCGACCGGTGCGCTCGACACCCGCACCGCGGCCGACGTCCTCGGCCTGCTGCGACACGCCGTCGACGCCCTGGGCGCCACTGTCGTCATGGTCACGCACGACCCCGCCGCGGCGGCCTGGGCCGACCGCGTGCTCTTCCTCGCCGACGGCACGTTCGCCGGCCACCTGGAGGGCGCGTCCGCCGAGCAGATCGCGACGCGCATGACGACCCTCACGGCCGTCGCCGCCGGCGCCGGCACGGTGCGGCCCACCACGGGCACGATGGCGGGGGCGGCGGCCTGATGCGCACCACCGGCCTGGCCCGCGCGGCCGTCCGCGCCAAGCCCGCGTCGTTCGTGGGCACGTTCGTGGCGATCCTCATGTCCGCCCTGATCGTCGCGGCGTGCGGGACCCTCCTCATGACGAGCATGTCGGCGTCCGTGGCACCCGAACGGTACGCCCACGCGCCCGTCGTCGCGGCAGCGGACCAGAACGAGTACGTCGTCACCGGCAGCGGCGAGGACCGCGAGGAAGAGGCGGTCCCGCTGCCGGACACCGCCCGCATCGACGCCGGCCTGGCGGCGCAGGTCTCCCGGGCTCCGGGCGTGGCCACCGCGGTCCCCGACGTCACCTTCCCGGTGCGTGCCGAGGACGCCCCGCTCACCGCGCACGGCTGGGGCTCGCACGCCTTCACCGGCACGGAGCTCGTCTCCGGGCATGCGCCCGGCCCGGGCGAGGTCGTGCTCTCCGCCGACGCCGCAGGCTCCGCAGGGACCGCCGTCGGCGGCACCGTCGCCGTGCAGACGGCCGACGGCCAGCGAGACTTCCGCGTCGCGGGCGTGGCCGAGCCCGGCCCGGCGGAGGGGGCAGCAGGGGCGGCCGAGGAGGCCGCGGGTACCGGCGACCTCGCCTGGTTCGCCGACACCGAGGCACCCGCGCTCGCGGGCCACGCCGGCACGGTCGACGCCGTCGCCGTCCTCGCCGAGCCCGGAACCGGGACGGAGGCGCTCGCCACCGCCGTGGCCGGCGCGCTGGCAGCCGACCCGGCCGGCTCCGCGGCCCAGGTGCTGACCGGCGACGACCGTGGCGCCGTCGAGGAGCACGGCCTCGCCAGCGCCCGGCAGACCCTCTTCGGCATCGGTGGGTCCTTCGGCGGGATCGCCGCCATCGTCGCGGTCTTCACCGCGGCCGGGACCGTGGCCCTGTCCGTGTCCCAGCGTGCCCGCGAGTTCGCCCTGCTGCGCGCCGTCGGAGCGACCCCGCGCCAGATCCGCCGCGCCGTCGCCGCCGAGGCCGCGCTCGTGGCCCCGCTCGCCGGCGTCCTCGGCTGCCTGCCCGGCATCGGCCTCGCGTCCTGGTGGTTCAGCCAGCTGCAGGATCGCGGCGCGATCCCCGAGGGCGTCCAGCTGCAGGTCTCCGCCTACCCGCTCCTGGCGGCGGTCGTCGTCGGGCTCCTCACCGCGCTCGGTTCCGGCTGGATCGCTGGGCGCCGCCCCGCGAGGATCAAGCCGGGGCAGGCGTTGTCCGAGGCGGCGGTCGAACGACTCCGCCCGGGCAAGATCCGCACCGTCCTGGGTGTGGCCGCGCTCGTCGGCGGCTTCTCCCTGACGGGGGTCTCCGCCAGCGCCACCGGCGACGACTCCGCCGGTGCCGCGCTCGGCGTCGTCATGCTCTTCATGCTGGCCGTCGGGCTGCTCGGCCCGATCGTCGCCCGGGTGTGCGCCGGCCTCTTCGGCATCCCCCTGCGCGGCGCCGGCGCCTCGGCGTCGCTCGCGGCCGCCAACTCCCGCACCAACGCCCGGCGCCTCGCGTCGGCCACCACCCCGATCGTCCTCGCCATGGCGTTCGCCTCCACGCTCGTGTTCATGCACTCCAGCGAGAACCACGCCGCCGACGAGCAGCTCCAGGCGGGCATCACCGCGGAGCACGTGATCACCGACCCCGCCGGCCTGCCGGCGGACGCCGTGGGCCGCGCGGCCGCGACACCGGGCGTGGACGCCGCCGTCGGCGTGCTGAGCACGCAGGTGCTCGTGCCGGTCGGCTCCGGCGAGTTCTCCTCGCTGCAGGGCGCGGCCACCCAGGGGGTCACCGGCTCCGGCGCCGCGCTCGCCCAGGTGGTGGACCTGGGCGTGCGGGACGGCGACCTCGGCCGGCTCGGCGCCGGCCGGATCGCCGTCGACCAGACGCTCGCCGCGTCGGCGGAGGTCGGGGTCGGTGACGAGCTGGCGATGTACCTGCCCGACGGCACCGAGGCGAGCCCCGAGATCGTCGCCGTGTACGAGCGGGGGCTCGGGCTCGGGACCGTCACCATGGACCGGGCCGACCTCGCCGGGCACGTCACCTCCGGGTTCGACAGCACCCTGCTCGTCAGCGGCGGCTCCGCGGCGGCGCTCTCCGGTCTGGGTGACGTCACCGACGTCTCCGGCTACGCCACCGCGCAGAGCTCGGAGGCCGGGCTGGGCGCCTGGATGAACGCCACCATGGCCGCCGTCCTCGGCGGGTTCGCGGCCGTCGCCGCCGTCAACACCCTGGTGATGATGGTCCTCGACCGCCGGCGCGAGCTGGGCTCGCTCCGCCTCGTGGGCGCCACCCGGCTCCAGGTGCTGCGGATGCTCCGCTGGGAGGGGCTGCTCGTCTCGGGCATCGGCGTCGTCCTCGGGTCCGCGATCGCCGCCGCCACGCTCTTCCCGATGATGCAGGGCATGACCGGCTCGGCGCCCTCCGTGCCACCGCTGGTCTACGGTGCGTTCGTGGCGGGCGCCGTCGGCCTCGCCCTGCTGGCGGTCACCCTCCCGGCACGAGCGGTGCTGCGGCGTGCCTAGCCGCGAGGGAGGCGCTCGGCGAGGACCTCCACCAGCGCCTTGCCCTCCACACCCTCGAGCTGGACTGCCTGCGTCCGGCACGAGAACCCGTCGGCGATGAACTCGTCGCCCTCGCCCTGCTCCCGCAACGCCGGGAGCAGGGCGTTCTCGGCCACGGCGACCGACACGTCGTAGTGGCCCTTCTGCATGCCGAAGTTCCCGGCGAGCCCGCAGCACCCGGCGAGCTCGGTGACGGTCGCCCCCGCGTCGGCCAGCAGCGACCGGTCGGCACCGAACCCCATCACGGAGTGCTGGTGGCAGTGCGGCTGCACGACGGCGGTGACGTCGCTCAGGTCCGGCAGCTCCCAGCCCGAGTCCTCGGCAGGCGCCGTCTCCGGGTCGGTGAGCAGCTCGGCGAGCGTCTTGGTCGCTCCGGCGACGGCCGCGGCGCGCGGGTCGTCCGGGAACAGGTCCAGCAGGTCGGAGCGCAGC
The DNA here is from genome assembly GCF_056590155.1 of Isoptericola sp. GX10416. Lineage (NCBI taxonomy): Bacteria > Bacillati > Actinomycetota > Actinomycetes > Micrococcales > Promicromonosporaceae > Isoptericola > Isoptericola sp. GX10416. The sequence continues at coordinate 91,333 of NZ_JBWPVO010000011.1, forward strand.
ACCGCCGTGCAGGACGGCTCCAGACCGAGGATCGGGATCCCGTTGACGGCGTAAGGGCCGAGCACCTTCAGCAGGTCGCTCAGCCGGCGGCGGGCACCGTCGAGCTGGCCGGTGGAGATCCACGTCAGCCCGCAGCAGGCCTGCTCGTCGGGGACGACGACGTCGTAGCCCGCCGCGTCGAGCACCTTCACCGCGGCCTGGGGCACCGACGGCGACAGCGAGTCGCTGAACGAGTCGGTCCACAGCACGACCCGGGGTCGCTGGGACTCGACGGGCCGGCCCGGCAGCTCGCGGTGCGCCAGGCCGGGCACGCCGTGGGTGGCGTACCCGCGCCGCCACCACGTGCGGAACGGCATCTCGGCGAAGTGCGGCACCTCGCGACGGGTGTCCATGCCCCCGGCCCACAGCACGGCCTTGCGGATCCACCCCACCGACATGACCCTGTTGATCGCTCGGGGGGCGATGCCCGCGAGCCGCGCCCACCGCGGCAGCCACCCGAGCGCGTAGTGGTCCATCGGGCGGAGCTTGCCGCGGTACGTGCGGTGCAGCACCTCGGACTTGTACTGCGCCATGTCGACGCCGGCCGGGCAGTCGGAGGAGCACGCCTTGCAGCTCAGGCACAGGTCGAGCGACTCGTGCACCTCCGGTGCCGTGAGGCCGCCCACCAGCGACCCGTTGACCGCCTCCTGGAGCACGCGGGCGCGACCCCGGGTCACGTCCTTCTCGTCCTTGGTCGCCAGGTAGGACGGGCACATGAACCCGCCGGCGGCGCTGGTGTCCGCGCGGCACTTGCCGACGCCGACGCACCGGTGCACCGCCGTCGTCAGGTCGTGGTGGTCGTGCGCGAAGCTGAACCCGGCGTACCCCGTCTTCTTCGCCGGCCCGCGCAGCGTGCCGGAGCCCAGCAGCCCGCGCTCGCCGATCGGCGCCGTCGACGGCACCTTCTGGGCGGCGGGCCGGCGCAAGTCCGTGTCCACGGCGGCCGGCCGGACGACCACGCCCGGGTTCAGCACGTCCTCGGGGTCGAACAACGCCTTGACCTGCTCGAGCAGCGCGATCGCCTCGGGCGAGTACATGAGGGGCAACAACTCGGAGCGTGCCCTGCCGTCGCCGTGCTCGCCCGACAGCGACCCGCCGTACTTCGCGACGAGCTCCGCGGCCTCGGTCAGGAAGGTGCGCAGCACGGAGCCCGAGGTCTCGAGCGGGATGTCGATGCGCAGGTGCATGCAGCCGTCGCCGAAGTGCCCGTACGGCAGGCCGTCGACGCCGTAGCGCGCCATGAGGGCGTCCAGGTCGCGCAGGTAGTCGCCCAGCTTCTCCGGCGGGACCGCCGAGTCCTCCCAGCCGGGCCAGGCCTGCTCCCCCGCGGGCGTGCGCCCGGCGAGCCCCGCGCCGTCGGCCCGGATCTGCCACATCTTGGTCGCGTCCGGACCGGCAGGGTAGACCGCCGACCCGATGGCCGACGACGCCGCGACGATCTCGTCGGCGACGGCGCGGGCCGCTGCCGGTGAGTCGCCGCCGACCTCGATCATCAGCCAGCCGGCGCCGTCCGGGAGGTCGGGCACCGAGTCCGGCCCGTTGGCGCGCTTCACGACGTCGACGAGGCGGGCGTCGAGCCCTTCGACGGCGAGCGGGTGGTGCCGCAGCAGGACCGGGACGTCGTCGGCGGCCGCGGGCATGTCGGGATAGCCGAGCACCACCAGCGTGGGGGCGCTCGGCGTCGGGACCAGGTCGAGCGTGGCGCCGAGCACCGTGACCAGCGTGCCCTCGGTGCCGACGAGCATCCGCGCCAGGTTCGAGCCGTTCTCCGGCAGCAGGTGCTCCAGCGAGTAGCCGGACACCTGCCGGCCGAACCGACCGAACTCGGTCCGGATGAGCGCCAGGTTCTCCCGGACGAGCTCCGCCAGCCCTGGCACGTCGGCGAAGGTCGGGTCGCCCTGCCCCGCGGTGAAGCGCCGTCCGCGTCCGTCCACGACGTCGAGCGACACCACGTTGTCGGCCGTGCGGCCGTAGGCCACCGCGTGCGGGCCGCAGGCGTTGTTGCCGATCATCCCGCCGAGCGTGGCGCGGTTCTGCGTGGACGGGTCCGGCCCGAACCGCAGCCCGTGCGGCACCGCGGCGCGCTGCAACGACGACATCACCACACCGGGTTCGACGACGGCGGTACGCGCCTCCGGGTCGACCGTGCTGATGGCGTGCAGGTGCTGCGAGAGGTCGAGGACCACCCCGGGGCCCACGGAGTTGCCTGCCACCGACGTGCCGGCCCCGCGTGCGGTGACCGGGACGCCCAGCTCGCGGAGCACCTCGAGCGCCGCGACGACGTCGTCCGTCGAGGCCGGGAACGCGACGACGTCAGGCACCACCCGGTAGTTCGAGGCGTCCGTGGAGTACTCGGCGCGGCGACGGGTCGTGGTGTCGACGGTGCCGGCCATCACCGTGCGCAGCGCCGTCGCGACGGCCTCGCGGGCCTCGGCCGCTGCGGCCTGGGCCTCGCGCTCGGCCTCCCGCTGCGCGGCGAGCGCCGCTGCCTGCGCGTCCTGGGAGGGCGCGTCGTCGGGTGCTGGGTGGTGGCCGGAAGCTGTGGTCGTCGACTGGGCAGACACGATGGCGATTGTGCCACCGCTGCCCGTGAGCGACCGGATCGTCCGCGGCGCGGGCCACCTCGCCGGCGTGCTGCCGGACCTCGGCCGCCTGCCGCCTGCCGCCATCGCGCGCCCACCGCTCTGCGCCGATAGCGTCGAGCCATGCGAGTCGTCGTCGTGGGAGCCACCGGAAACGTCGGGACAGCGATCCTGCGCGCCCTGGTCGCCGAACCGGTGGTGACCTCCGTCGTGGGGGTCGCGCGCCGCGTCCCCCGAGCGGACGGCAGCAGCACCGTCGGCCCGCCGCACGACGCCGCCGAGTGGGCGCGCGTCGACCTCGCCGACGACGCCACGGTCGCCGAACGGCTGGACACGGCGCTCGCCGGGGCGGACGTCGTCATCCACCTGGTGTGGGCGATCCAGCCGGCACGCAAGCCCGACGTGCTGCACCACGTCAACGTGGACGGGACCCGCGCCGTCGTCGACGCCGTGGTGCGCAACCGGGTGCCGCACCTGATCTTCATGTCGGCGTCCGGGGTGTACTCGCCCGGCCCGGCCGACGGCCACGCGATCGACGAGAGCTGGCCGACCCGCGGCGTGCCCGGCTCGGCGTACGCGCTCGACAAGGCCGAGGTCGAGACGATGCTGGACGGCGTCGAGGCTGCCGAACCGTGGCTCACCGTGACACGGATGCGTCCGGCGATCATGCTGCAGCGCGAGGCCGGGGCCGAGATCGGGCGCTACTTCCTGGGTCCGCTGGGCCGGATCGGGCTCAAGGTCGCGGCCGGGCCGGTCGGCCAGGCTCTCGGCGGGCTGATCCGCGGCTGGCACGCCGACGGGCGCCCGGAGCCCGTCGACCCCCCGCTGTTCCCGCTCGTGCCGTTCCCCCGCGGCGTCCGCCTGCAGGTGCTGCACCCGGACGACACCGCGAGCGCCGTGCGCGCCGCCGTCGTCGGCCGCCATCCCGGGGCGTTCAACCTCGCTCCCGACGGCGGCCTCACCGGCCAGGACCTCGCCGACCTGCTCGCCGACGGGCGGCTCGTGGAGCTACCGGTCGGCCTCCTGCGGCGCGGCCTGGACCTGGCGTCCCGCGCGCGCGTCGTCCCGATCGACGCGGGGTGGCTCGACATGGCGGCGGCGAACATCGTCATGGACGCCTCGCGCGCCCGGGACGTGCTGCGCTGGCGGCCGACCCGCACGCAGCAAGAGGTGCTGCTCGAGGTGCTCGGCGGGGTGCTGGACGGCGCTCACGCCAGCACCCCGCCGCTCACGAAGTAGGAGCAGAGAAAGCTCGCTCCGGCTCAGCCCTCGTATCCACGGTCGGGCCGGGCCTGCACTCGCAAGCTCGCTCCGGCTCAGCCCTCGTATCCACGGTCGGGCCGGGCCTGCACTCGCAAGCTCGCTCCGGCTCAGCCCTCGTATCCACGGTCGGGCCGGGCCTGCACTCGCAAGCTCGCTCCGGCTCAGCCCTCGTACGTGACGTCGAGGGTGATCTCATCGACGCCCGCGAGCGCCTTGGACACCGGGCAAGCGGTCTTCGCGGCCTCGGCGGCCTGGCGGAAGCCGGCCTCGTCGGTGCCGGCGGCGTAGCCCCGCACGGACAGCGCGATCGCGGAGATGCGGAAGCCGCCCGCCGGGTCCGACGACAGCGTGACGTCGGCGGTGACCTCCACCTGCTCGGGCGAGGCTCCGACGTTGCCGAGCTCGCCGGCGAGGGCCATCGAGAAGCACGAGGAGTGCGCGGCCGCGATCATCTCCTCGGGGCTGGTGGTGCCGTCCGCGTCGTCGGCGGCACGCTTCGGGAACGAGACCGAGAACGTCCCGGCGCCGGAGCTCGAGAGCTCCAGCTGGCCCGACCCTTCCTGCAGGGTGCCGTTCCAGGCGGTGCGTGCGGTACGAGTGGGCATGGCGATCTCCTTCGGAGCTGCTGCAGGGACACCCCGACCGTACCCCGGTACGCCCCTCAACGAGAGGTGGTGTCGAGCGCCTCCTCGGCCACCGCGAGCACCGACCAGGTGTTCCCCGCGGCGTCGCTCAGCTCGTAGGCGGGCAGCAGCAGGACGGACCCGCCGGCGTCGTGGTGCTGGGTGAGACCCAGCCGAGCCTCGGTGATGGTCACCTCGGACACGGGCCACGGCAGGTCGTTGCCCGACGACGGCGGTGCGGGCGGCGCCGTCGGCTCCGTCTCCTCGACCCGCATCTCGAGCAGCTCCTGCGACTCGGCCGCGTACACCACGGGCCAGGAGGACCCACCGAAGCGCGGGTCGCCCAGCCGCTCCACGGCCTCCGCCGGGCTCACCACCGGGTAGTCGCCGAGGGGCACCGTCGCGGCGAGGAACCCGTCGAGCCACGCGATGCCCTGGTCACCGACGGTCGCGCTCCAGGACGCCCCGGTCTCCTGCCCCTCGACCACCTGCTGGGCGCTCACCCACCGCGCCCCCTCGCCGCCGTCGTCGGGCACCTCGAACTCGAAGCCGGACGGGTCGACCCCGACCTGCTCCATGAGGTCGCGCACCTCGTCGATCGCGTCCTGCGGCGAGAGCTCCGGGTCGCCCGGCTGCTCGCAGGGGGCGGGCTCGATGACGCCCGCCTCGTCCCCGGTGTCCTCGCGCTCCAGCGTCTCGACCGGACCGTCGCACCGCCACGGGTCGGCGGCCGGGTCGTTGTAGCTGAAGTAGGCGGTGCCGTCCACGGAGAGCCAGATGTTCGGTCCGCTGTTGTCCTGCGGCCCGACCGCCCACGCGCCGTGCTCCCAGCGCGGCTCGCCCGAGACGTCGAGCGTCTCGGCCAGGCGGGCGGCACCGGCCTCGGTGGCGACCTCGCGGGCGTCGTAGGAGTAGGCGGTCGCGGTGCCCGCCTCGTCGGAGAGCCCGCTCGCGCTGAACACGGCCCGGCCGTCGTGCCAGCCGGGCAGGGACACGTCGCGGCTGGAGGACGCGGCCGAGTCGCCGGCCGTCGCCTGCTCGTCCGCCGCCCCGGCCGCGGCGCCGTTCTCGGCGGGCTCCGCCCCGTCGCGGCCACCACCGAGCGTGATCGGCGGCAGCGCCTCGCCGGCCACCTCGCCGCTGGCCGCGGGCACCGCGCCGTCGGACCCGGCCACGCCGAGCGCGTACCCGCCGCCACCCAGCGCCACCGCACCGGCCACCCCGGCAGCCACCAGCCAGGGCGTGCGGCGAGCCCGCCGCGCGGCGACCTCGTCGCTGCCCGACGGCGGAGCGTGCGTCGGGCCGTCCGCCAGCGCGTCGACCTTGGCCCGGAGCGCGCCCGGCCGCGGCTCCGTACCGGCTGCCGGGTCCGCCGCGGCGAGCCGCTCGAAGGCTTCGTCCTCGGTGTTCATCACGGCCTCCTCGGGACGCGCTCGCTCTGACACCCTGCCTGTGTCCTCACGTGCTGGTTCCTTGCGTCCCGTCGGCCGCCTCGTCGTCGGCCTGCGCCCAGGCGTCGCGCAGGCGCGAGCGGGCGCGGGAGAGAGCGGCGTCCGCGCCGCCGCGACCCACACCGAGCACCTCGGCGAGGTCGTCGCCGCCGAGGCCGTCCCACGCGACGAGGAGCAGGATGCGCCGGTCGCGGGGTGAGAGCCCGGCCAACGCGCGGCGTACACGGTCGTCGGCGACGGCGAGCACCGCCGGGTCGACGTCGTCCGGCTCGTCCGGCACGGCGGCCACCGGCAGCGCGCGATGCTTGCGCCGATGGTTGGCGAGCACGTGTCCGGCGGTCCGGTAGAGCCAGGGCAGCTCCGCCCCGCGCGGCACGTCGGTGCGGCGTCGCCAAGCCGTGGCGAGCACGTCGGCGGCGAGGTCCTCGGCGTCGTCCCGTGAGCCGTCCCCCGCCGGGAGGCGGCGCAGGAAGTATCGGTGGACGGCTCGCGAGTGCGCGGCGAACAGCGCGTCGAACCAGGCGTCGTCGTGCTCGATCGCCACGTCGGGGGTCACGGTGCCTCCTGCGGTCGGTGGTCGCGGCGCTGCGACGGTCTGCCTGCCGGTTGCCTGCTCTGTGTCGCGAGGACCCCCAGCCTTGCACCACGTCAGGACCGGTTTCACCCTGCGACGCGCTGACCTCGCGGTCAGTCGGCCACGTACCCTGCCGGTATGACCGTCGAGACCGGCGGTGCAGCGGACCTGCGGAGGGTGCGGCCGCGGCGCCGCGTCCTGCGCTGGGTGCTGCTGACGATGGTCGTGCTCGTGATCGCCACCCTGGTCGCCGCGGCCCTGATGATCCGCGACGCGCTGACGGCCCGTGACGCGCTCCAGGACGCCGCCGCGCAGGTCCCCGCCGTCGAGCAGACCTTGCGCGGGGGACTGTTCGACGGGTCCGGGCAGTCGCTCACGGACGCCCCCGGTCTCGTCGCCCTGCAGGAGCAGACCGCGACGGCACGCGACGCGACCGACGGCGTGCTGTGGGACCTCGCGGCGTACCTGCCCGTGATCGGGGACTCCGTGGACGCCGTCCAGCGCGTCGCCTCCGCGCTCCACGACCTCGCCGAGGACGTGCTGCCCGCCCTCGCCGCGGCCGGTGACGCGGCGACGGCGACCGACCGCACCGACGACGGCGGCGTCGACCTCGTCCCGCTGTCCGAGGTGGCCGGGCAGGTCGCTGCCGCGCGGGTGACCCTCGACGAGGCGCGGGGCGAGCTGGACCAGGTGGATCCCACCCGCATCCGCTCCGAGCTCGTGGAACCGCTCGTGACGCTCGACGCCCGGCTCGACGAGCTGGCCGGCATCACGAGGACCGCGGAGCGCGCCACGTCGCTCCTGCCACCGATGCTGGGCGCTGACGGGCCACGGCAGTACCTGCTGCTGGGCATGAACAACGGCGAGCTGCGGGCCGCCGGCGGCATCCCGGGCGCCCTCACCCTGATGGCCGTCGAGGACGGCCGGGTGACGATCGAGAAGCAGGCCGCCAGCAGCGACGTCGGGCCGTTCGAGGAGAGCGTCGTCCCCCTCGACCCGGAGGAGGAGGCGGCCTACTCCGCGCGTCTCGGACGGTTCGTGCAGGACGTCACGGCCACCCCGGAGTTCCCGACCACGGGCGCCGTCGCCGCGGAGATGTGGGCACGGTCGCAGGGCGAGCAGGTCGACGGCGTGATCGCCACCGACCCGGTCGCGCTGTCCTTCCTGCTCGAGGCGACCGGACCCGTGCAGGTGCCGCTCCCCGAGGAGGTGGCCGCGGCCGTGGGCAGCGACAGCATCGAGGTCCACGCGGACAACGTCGTCGACCTGCTGCTGCGCCGGGTCTACGACTCGCTGCGGCCCGACGTCGCCGACCAGTTCTTCGCGGCGGTCGCCGCCGCGACCTTCAGCACCCTGGCCACCGACGAGGTGGACACCACCGCCGTCCTGCCGGCGTTCGAACAGGCGGCAGCGCAGCACCGGTTCCTCATCTGGTCGGTGTCGCCCGACGAGCAGGAGCTGCTGACGGGCACGTTGGTCGCCGGGACCTTCGGCGCGGAGCGCGCCGCGGACTCCGTCGGAGTGTTCCTCGAGGACACGAAGGCCGGGAAGATGTCCGCCTACCTGGACGTCGAGCTCGCGCTGGCGGCGTCGGTGTGCACCGGTGACGGCCGCCTGGACACCGTGGCGGTCACGCTCACCAACCGGCTCGACCGCGAGCGAGCCCGTGAGCTGCCGTTCTACGTGGCTGGCCCCGAGGACGACCCGCGCCGGGGGGACATCGTGGTCAACCTCACGGCCGCCGGGGTGCACGGCGGCGGGGCACCGGCACTGACCCAGGACGGCGCCCCGATCGGCGGGTCGAGCCTGGCCGTGCACGGCCGGCAGCACACCACCATCGCGGTGACGCTGCGCCCGGGGAGGACGACGACGATCGAGATCGCCGTTCCTGCCTCCGCGGCAGCGGCCCGCGGTGAGGGGGCCGGCGTCCCGGGCCGCCTCGAGGTGTGGTCCACGCCCACGGTGAGCACGTCAGGGCTCCGCGAGCTCGACGTCCCGTTCTGCGGGTGAAAACGGCGGTCCAGCCGCTTTCACCCGTACCAGACATACCCGCGCCGCCCCGCCGTCGCTAGCGTGAAAGGCCACAGCGACACCAGCGCACGGCACACCAAAGGGGACGGACCGATGACATCGGCACCACGCGCGCGGCGACGCGCTCTCACGGCGCTGGGCCTCAGCACCGTCGTCGTGCTCGGCGGCGGGACGCTCGCGGTGGCCGACACGGACGACGGCCCGAGCCCGTCACCGAGCGTCACGGGATACACCGAGGAGCCCGAGGAGAACCTCGAGCTCGAGATCCTCGACCCGATCTGCGACGGCGACGTGCCCTACCTGCAGTACGACGCCGTGACGGAGGGTGTGGAGCCCGCGCCCGACGCGGTGACGATCACCTTCGTGAACCCCACCGGCGACGACTACGTCCTGGCCGACCAGCCGATGTCCGGCCGGGTCCTCTGGCCGGGCGCCGAGGTCGACGGCGCGGGCAACCCGGTGGACTGGCCGGGGTGGAACCTCGTTGACGGCGAGTGGGTCGTGGGCGACGAGTGGGACTGGGTGCGCCCGTCCGTGGAGGTCGTCTTCGAGGTCAACCCGTCCGCGACGCGGACGGTCGGCTACCCGCCGTCGTCCCCGGACTGCGCCACGAACCCGCCCGGGGTCGAGGAGCCGGCGATGGAGGTCGACACTCTCACCCCCCTGTGCGTGGAGGGCGTGACGTACCTCGACTACCGGGTGTCTCTCACCGGCGACCCGAGCACGACGGTGACGCTGACGTGGCACAACCCGGACGGCGAGAACTTCGTCCAGGCCGACCAGCCGCTCGAGGGCAGGGTGCTCTGGCCGGGCGCCTACCCGGAACGGTTCGTCGAGCTCTCTGCAGACGACGGCTGGGAGCTCGTCAACAACATGTGGCAGAACACCCGGGACTTCGGCTGGGCGGTCGGCACCGTCGACGTCACGTTCACCGTCAACCCCGAGGTGACGATCCCCGTCACCTTCCCGCAGGACACCGACGGCTGCATCGACGAGGAGGTGCCGCCCCCGGGCGACACCGTGGCGGGCCCGCCGGGACCGGGCGCGTCGACGATCCCGTTCCTGCCGCAGACGGGCGGCGAGGTCCTCGGACTGCTGGCCGTCGCTGCCGGGCTCCTTGCCGCCGGCGCCGTGATCGTCGTGGTGGTCCGCCGACGCCGCGGGTCGGTCGGGACCGAGTGACCGGCAGCCGACAGCGAGAGTGACGCCGCCTCCCGCGGCCGTGCACCGATCCCCGCAGCACCCTGGTCAGGGTGCTGCGGGGATCGTGGTCTCCGCCCGGTCGGGGGCCGAGCCCGGACCGGGTGGGCCTCAGCAGGTGCCGAGGTCTTCCCACACTCCCCACTGCCCGGTGGTTCCGGGCTCCTCGCCCGTCGTCCACCACTTGGCCCGCCAGGTGTGCCCGTCCCAGGAGACGAGGTCGCCGGCGGTGTACACCGCGCCGCTGCTCCACCCGTCACCGCAGTCCGGGTCGGGGTCTGGCGTCGGGTCGGGCGTCGGGTCCGGGTCGGGCGTCGGGTCCGGGTCGGGCGTCGGGTCCGGGTCGGGCGTGCCGGGGTCGACCGGCCCGGCCGGGCCGCTGAACAGTCCGGCGGCGACGGCGTCGAGCAGCTCGGCGTCCTCGTCGCCGGAGAGGTCCCACCACATGGCGCCGCCGAGGCCCCGGTCGCGGACGTACGCGGACTTCTGTGCCACGGTGGCCGGCGTGTCCAGCGACCACCACTGGTTGCCGTCGTAGCGCCAGGCGGCGCCGAGGGTGGCGTCGTAGTGCTCCGTGCCGACGTCGCGCAGCACGTCGTAGTCCTCGATGCCGGCCTCCCACGTGCCCGCAGCGGCGCCGGTCGCCGGTCCCCAGGCGTCCGCCGACGTCGCGCCCTGCCACCCACGGCCGTACATGGCCATGCCAAGGCCGAGCTGGGCCGGGTCCACGCCGGCCGAGACGTACTCCTGGACGGCGGTGTCCACCGAGAACTGTCGGCTCGGCTCGCGGGTGTCCGCCGGGTCGTCGTAGAGGTTGATCTGGTGACCGGTCAGGTCCGCATCCCAGGCGCCGTGCAGGTCGTACCCCTGGACGTTGCCGAAGTCGAGCGAGTCGAAGATCCTTGGGTCGTTCCAGCCGCCGGCGGCGATGTCGTCCGGGTTGGCCGGGAGGAATGCGCTGAGGAGGTAGTCCTCACCGGTCTGCGCGCCGTAGGCGTCCAGCTGCTCACGGAACTCGGCCAGCAGCAGGCGGAAGTTCTCGGCGTCGTTCTCCTCGTCGACGTGGTTGCCCTCCAGACCGCTGTGCGTGCCGGGCCACTCCCAGTCGATGTCGATGCCGTCGAACACGCCGGCGGCGGCCCCGGGACCACCGCGACCGTCGATCACGGGCAGGTCGCCCTTGATGTAGAGGTCGATGCAGGATGACACGAAGCTCTCCCGGGACGCCGGGGTGGCCGCGGCGCGCGAGAAGTTCTTCGACCAGGTCCAGCCGCCGATGGACAGCATGACCTTGAGGTCGGGGTGGAGCTCCTTGAGCTGCTTGAGCTGGTTGAACGACCCGGCCAGCGGCTGGTCCCAGGTGTCGGCGACGCCTGCGACGGAGCTCGCCGCGGTGTAGCCCATCCCGAAGTCCGCCCACGCGTCGCCCGCGCCGTCCGACCCGTTCGGTCCGGTGCCCTGCGCCTTGTTCGCCACGAAGCACTCGAGGCTCTCGTGGTGGATGTTGCCGAAGGAGTAGTTGATGTGGGTGAGGTTCTCGGCGGCACCGGAGGTCACCAGGTCGGCGACCTGGAAGTCGCGCCCGTAGACGCCCCACTGCGTGAAGTAGCCGACGTTGCGGAACCCGTTGATCGCGCTGTCCCCGCCGGACGGCTCCCCGGCGCTCGCGCTCGTGGCCGCCACGGCGCCGAGGGCACCGGTGAGCGCGACGGCGGCACCGGCCACGGCAGCCACGACCCGGCGTGCCCCTCCTGCTGGTCTCGACATGGTTCTTCCTCTCTCTGGAGCCCGACATCGTCGTCGGGCCGGGCGTACGAACCGTGCGCCTCAAAAGTAAGGAAGGCTTCCTATCAGGTCATCCGGGAAAACCACACGACCGACCGGCGCGCACCGGTCCCGCTACGTGATTTCCCTGATCGGCGTGCACGCCCGCGCCCCGCACGGACGGTCACCGGACCGGCCGCAGCGCCAGGACCACGAGCTCCGACCGTGACCGCACGTCGAGCTTGCGGAAGACGCGGCCCAGGTGCACCTCGACCGTGCGCACGGAGACGCACAGGGCGTTGGCCACCTCGCGGTTCGTCATCCCGGCCGTGACCAGCCGGGCGACCTCCGTCTCCCGCGCCGTCAGCACCACCGACCAGGCGAGCGGCAGCGCACCGTCGGGCTCGTCGTCGGACCCGCCCGCGCAGCCTCGGCTGCTCACGGCGGCGAGCAGCGAGCAACCGCGGTCCGCGGGCCGCGTCCACCGCCCGGCCGCCGCGGCGACAGCGGGTGCCGTGCGCGGCGGCCCCACCCGCTCGAGCGCTGCGGTCACCGCCGTCGGGCGACCGGGGCACGCCGCGTCGAGCCGCCGGGACACCTCGGCGGCGAGCCCGCCGCCGACGTGCGCCATCGGGAGCCGGTCGACGGCCTCGTCGAGCACGGTGGCGGCGGCCCCCGTCTGGCCGGCGCGCAGCAGCAGCAACGCCTGAGCCGCCCGGACGGCGGCCTCCGCCAGCGGGGCGAGCGCGCCGGACGCCGACGGCCAGGGCCCGGGCCGACGCCGGGCCGGCACGACACCGGCGACGGTACGGACGAGCAGCGCCTCTGCCTGGGCGGGATCGTTCTCGAGCATGCCCAGGCAAGCGGCCACGGCAGCCACGGCGGCCCGGTCGGCACGGGTGACGGCCGTGCCGACCAGCGGTTCGACCGTCCGGGCCAGCCGGGCGCCGGGCGTGGCGTCGGCGTCGGACCGCTCGGCGGTCTCCCCGGTGAGCAGCGCCCGCACCGCCGCGGCGCAGCGTGCGGCGTCCCGCTCGACCGCGGGGACACCGCTGCTGTCCGCCCGCCGCAGCCAGTCCTGCGCGTCGACGAGGTGCCCGCTCCACAACGCGGAGCGGCCGGCCACCAGGAAGGCCCGGGCGCGCCGGTCCCCCGTGCCGTGGCTCGCGGCCTCCCTCGCCACCTCGTGGGCGGCCTCGGTGTCCCCGTGCGACGCGAGCAGCTCCGCGAGCTCGACGAGGCCGTCGGCGAGCAGCTCGTCGCCGGCGAGGGTGCTGAGTGCCGTGTGCCAGAGGGCGATGCCCGGCTCGCCGCAGTCCCGGGCCGCGCGCGCCAACGCGGTGTGGGCGGCGGTGCGCTGCGCGAGGTCGGCGTCGTCGTGCACCACGCACCGCATCCGGGGGTCGGTGATCCGGAAGCGTCCGTCCGCGAGCTCGACGTCCTCGACCACCGGTCCGGCCACGAGCGCATCCGTCGCGTCACCGGTGGCCCGCAGCAGGATGTCGGCGCGGTCGGTGACGGCCACGGCCGCGCACAGCAGCACCCGACGGTCCGCCGCGCCGCCCTGCGTAGGGCCCCGGCTCGCACGGACCGCCGGGACGGCCGGGAGCGGGTCGGGCAGGAGGGCCGTGCCGGCCAGGTGCTCGGGCCGCAGGACGGCCGCGAGCTGGGCGAGCGCCGCGGCGTCGCCGGCCGTCCCCCGGACCAGCCGCGCCGCGACGTGGGGCGCGACAGTACGCCGGGTCTCGTGGCCGAGCAGTGCGAGCGCGTCGACCGGCGGGTTCGACGCCATCGTCAACCTCCGGGGTCGACCTTCGCCGGGTCGGCGCAGGTCAGAAGTTTGTTAGGTCTCCAACATCATAGTGATCGGACCGTCGTTCACCAGTTCTACCGCCATGTCGGCACCGAACACCCCGGTCGAGACCTCGAGGCCCCGCGCGCGCAGGTCAGCCACCACGGCATCGACCAGCGGCTCCGCCACCGGCCCCGGCGCCGCGGCCTGCCAGGTCGGCCGGCGCCCCTTGCGCGCGTCGCCGTACAGCGTGAACTGGCTGACCACCAGCACCGGGGCGCCCTCGTCGACCACCGACCGCTCGCCCCGCAGGAGACGCAGGTCGGCGATCTTGCGCGCGATCGTCGCGGCGTCCGCCGGTCCGTCGTCGTGAGTGACACCGACCAGCGCCACCAGCCCGGGCCGGTCGAACGCGCCCACCACCTCGCCGTCGACCGTCACGCTCGCGCGGGTCGCCCGCTGGAGCACCGCCCTCACGACCGCACCCCCGGGCCGACGGCGGAGCGCGCGCCGGGCGGCCCGTCGAGCACCGTGCGAACCTCGCCCACGGGCCGGCCACCGCCGAGCACGGCGACGTGGCCGACGGCCACCAGGGCCGCAGGATCGGCGCCCCGCACGTCCAGGGCGCCCGCGAGGCGCAGTGCCGCGGCGAGCAGCGCGGGCCGGGGCCGGTCGGCACCGTCGAGCACCTTGAACGCCAGCGAGGAACCGTCCGGGAGGCCGGCCGCGCACACGCCGTCGGCACCGATCTTCGCCACCACGCCCGGCACCGCCCGCATCGCCAGGGTGTCCTCCCGCCCGGTGCCCGCCACCATCTCGGGGTGCATGGACATGGCCTGCGCCACCCGCGCCGTCGGCTCCAGCGGGCCGTCGGCGGCGCCCTCCTGCCCGGCCGCGCCGGCCGGGCCGTGCCGCCCGGCCGCGCCGGCGAGCGTGCCGAACGAGCGGGCCAGCCCCCTCAACGTCGTCGCGAACAGCGGCGCACCGCAGCCGTCCGTCGTCACGTGCTCGGGCTCGGTGCCGGTCAGCTCGGTGACGGTGGCCCGCACCGCCCGCTGCAGCGGATGGTCGACCGCGAGGTAGTCGCCGGTGTCCCAGCCGGTGGCGACGCACGTGGCGAGCATGGCCGCATGCTTGCCGGAGCAGTTCTGCGTGATCTGCTCCGCGTCCCGGCCCGCGCGCAGCCAGTCCGCGGCCGCCGGCGGGTACATGGGCAGGCCCGGGGTGTTCCGCAGCGCGTCGGCGCTGAGCCCGGCACCCGCGAGGATCGCCTGCACGCCGTCCCGGTGCACCGGCTCCCCGCTGTGGCTCGCGGCCGCGAGCGCCAGGAGCTCCGGCGGCAGGTCGAGCCCTGCCCGGACCATCGCGACCGCCTGCAGCGGCTTGAGCGACGAGCGTGGCCAGATCTGCGCCGTCGGCTCCCCGGCGGCGAGGACCACCTCACCCTGCGGGTCCAGGACGACGAGGTGGCCCAGGTGGACCGACTCGACGAGGTCGCCGCGCACGACCTCGGCGAGCGGGACGGCGCCCCGGTCGATCCCCGCGGTCACCAGCTGCTCGAACCCTGCGAGCGGCCCTTGCCCGGGCCGTACGCCCGGAGCTTCGGGCGCACGTCGACGAGGTACACGATGGAGGCCACCACCGCGATGATGTTGAGGAAGCCCACCGCGTTGCCCGCGCTGCCGTCCGACGGGAGACCCAGGAACCCGAGCACGACGGCGACGCCCAGGATGAGCAGCCAGATCGGCTTCTTGAGCTTGCCCTCGGCGACGAACCCGTGCGCGGGCCGGCGCAACGCATCGATGAGCGCCCACACCTGGACGACGAAGACGACGACCGCCAGGGCGGCGAGCACGTAGAACTGGAGGTTCGCGATCACGCGACCAGGCTACGGGAGGACGCGGAGCCGTCGGTCCCGCGCCGCCGTGGCGACGTGCTCGTCCCACGCCGCGACGAGGGTGTCGTCGTGCGCGACGGCGAGGGCGCTGGCCACGTGCACGGCGTCCCCGCCGCGCAGCGGGTGCGGCCCCGCGGCGAGCTCGGCCGCGGTGCCGGCGACGCGCGCGGTGAGTTCCACGAGGTGCAGGGCGGGCCAGAGCGCGGTCCAGCGGTCGAGCGCACGACGGCGGGAGCCCGGGTCGAGCACGCCGGCGCGCTCCCCCGCGGCGAGGGTCGCCCGCAGCTCCGTGTCGGCCAGCCGGGACGTGACGACGACGTCGGCCCGGTTCCACAGCGCGCTCGCCAGGTCGGAGCCGTGCTCGGGGACGCACAGCTTCACCAGCGCGCTGGCGTCGAAGTAGACGAGTGCCATCGGGGGTGGATCCTCTCAGCGGCTCACTCAGCGGCGGATGCGCCGGACGAGGCCGGACAGACCGGAGCGGGAGGCACCGTTGGCCGCGCCCAGGGCCTGCGCCGTGGGCGGCACGGTGTGGGTGGGGCGCTCGGCCTGGGCCGGGGTGAGCAGACCGTCACGGACGAGCTCGCTCACCAGGTCGGCGCTGCCCACGCCGGTGAGCCGGGCGACCGGGACCCCACGGTCGGTGACGACCACGTCCTCGCCGTCGCGAGCCCTCTCGATCCATGACTTCAGCTCGGCGCGCAACGCGCTGACGGATACCTCCATGACCAGCGACGGTACACCCACGAGCGGGAGCCGAACAGGGCTCTCACCGCGCGGGACCGCCGAAGAGCATCTTGGCCAGCAGGAGCATGAACGCGATCCAGCCGACCACGAACGCCAGCCAGGACCACGCCCAGCCGCCGGCCAGGCCGACGACGACGAAGACGACGAACGCCGTCACCCAGATCACCGCCGTGAGGATGCCGAACCGCGCCGCGGCCTCGGGGTCGCGGTCGAACCGGTCGCCGACCGTGCCGTGCTCGGCCGTGACCTCGCGGAACCATGCCTTCTTGCGGTTGGTCTGCGTGGCACCGAGCCCGGCGAACAGCGCGGCCCCGCTCACGAGCAGGGGCGCGGCGAGCGCGGTCAGCCACAGCGGCCCGTCGGTGACGACGATGCCGACGAGCCCCAGCCCGCTGACGACGAGCCCGGCGGCCAGCCCGTATCCCGCGGCCCGGCGGCCCGGGACCGGGTGGTTGGTGGTGGTCTCCTGCGCCACGGAGCTGCCCACGATCCAGCCCGCCCCGAACGCGGCGCCCAGCACCCATCCGACGAGCGCGCCCACGGGGGCGGTGAGGTTCCCGCTCAGGCCGAGGAGGGTCAGGGCGAGGAGCGCCGCGGTGCTGGCTCCCGCGAACACGAGGCTGACGACGAAGGCAGGCCGCGGCCGCACCTTGTTCGCGAGCATCGCCTGCGCCGTCGACGCGTACGCGGCGGACGACGAGGTGGGGGACGACGCGGCGGGCGACCGGGCCGGGTCCGCCGCCTCGGCGATGACAGCACGCACGTCGCCGAGCTCGTCGACGGCCTGGCGTGCCGCGTCGGCGGGGGCGGCGCCCGTGGCCTCGAGCTCGGCGGCCCGGGAGGTGAGGTTCGCCCGGATCTCCTCCTTGAGGTCCTGGACCTCTGCGGTCGGCTCGACGCCGGCGAATGCGTCGTCGAGGAGGCGGTGGACCGTGGTCATGAGCGAGGTTCCTTGTCTGTCAGCAGGGTGTCGACGACGTCGCGGGTCGCGCGCCACGCGGCGACGTTGCGACGGAAGACGGCGCGGCCGGCGTCGGTGATCCGGTAGTACTTGCGACGCCCGCCCTGGGACTCGTCGCCCCAGTAGGCCTCGACCAGGCCGTCCCGGGTCAGACGGCGGTAGGTCGCGTAGAGCGTCGCCTCCTTGATCTCGTGCGCTCCGCCGGTGGCGTCACGGATCGCCTTGTAGATCTCGAAGCCGTAGCGGTCCCCGCGGCGCAGCGTCGCGAGCACGATCGTGTCGGTGTGACCGCGCAGCAGGTCGGCGGAGAAGGCGTCCTCCGCCGGAGGGCTCTGATCGGGCTGCATCACGACAGGTACTGTATCTGATCAACTACTGGATGCCAACGGGTTCCTCTGACGCCGCGTCGGGGCGGCAGGATCGCGGGAGTCAGAGCTCGGGCAGGTGCTCGCGTGCCGCCCGGGGGTCCAGACCGCTCGCCTCGAGGGCGTCCACCACCGGTGAACGCAGCAGCACGACCAGCGACGCGACGCGCAGATCGCTACGGCCGACCACGTGCGGGTCGACCGCCGCCGCGACGTCCACCAGCAGCCGCCGGGCGTCCTCGACCGTGCCGCCGCCCCCGACGGCGGACGCCAGCAGCCGCGTCCCGCCGGCGAACCGTTCCACCTCGTCCGCGAGCGGACCGACGTCCGGCCACGTGCCGTCCGGCCCGACGACGGTCGGGGCGCGCCGGGCGAGCAGCCGGACGCTGCGCATGGCCCGGTCCACCAGCACCGCCTGCCCGACGATCTCGTGGATGTCGCCCCGTTGCGCCCGGTTGACGCCGACCCGCGCGATGTCCTCCGCCTTGCGAGCCGTGTCCCGCCAGTCGGCCAGCACCGACTCCGACGCCCGGCCGCGCACCAGCGCCGCGCCCAGCTCGTCCATGTCGTGCTGCCGCAGCCCCCGCCCGACCGCCTCCAGCGTCTCGGCCAGCTCTGTCGTCGCCTCGTAGGCCAGGGAGCGCAGCCGCCGCAAGGGGTCGCTCGGCAGCAGCAGCGTGACGGCCAGGGCCACGACGCCGCCGACCGCCGCGTCGGCCCATCGGCCGAACGCACCCTCCGCCGCGACGGCGGCCGGCAGGCCGACGACGACGATGGCCTGCACCCCGGCTTGCGTCACCAGCATCGGCCCGCGGTCGATGAACCGGGCGAGCACCGCCGAGACGAGGAGCACGACGGTGAGCTGCCACCAGCCCGCACCGATGAGGCCCACGATGACCTCGCCGATCCCGACGCCGACGGCGACCCCCACGGCGACGTCGGCGACGCGGCGCAGCTCCCGCTCGAACGAGAAGCCGAGGCACACCCAGGCCGCGACGGCGGCGAAGAACGGTTGGTCGTGGCCGAGGACGAGCTGGGCCAGCAGGTAGGCGGCACCGGCCGCCAGCGACGCCTGGACGATCGGCCAGAACCCCGACCGCACCCGTGCGAGACCCTGCCGGATGCGGATCCGCCGGAGGAGCTTGCGCACCGCGGCACCCGCGGCTGAGCCCGCCTCCCGCGGGTCCGGCGCTCTCACCGCACGATCACAGCAGGCTCTGGGCCCCGTCGCCACCGCGCGGGGTCAGCCCGCGCAACGTCTCGCCGCGGCCCTCGGGCCGGTCGGCGGACACGCCCTCGCCGGGCACGATCGTCTCCTGGGTGGCGTCGACGACCAGCTCCTGGGCGTCCGTACCGGTACCGACGGTGCCCACGACGACGAGCGGTGCGTCGTCCGGCAGGTTCCGCTTGACCACGGCGAGGGCGACCGGGCCCAGCTCGTGGTGGCGCGCGACCGACGTCACCGTGCCGACCGCCTTGCCGTCCGCGCTGTCACGCCGGACCTCCGAGCCGCCGTCGGGCACCACGTGCTGCGACCCGTCGAGGTGGAGCATGACGATGCGCCGCGGGGGCCGGCCCAGGTTGTGCACCCGCGCGACCGTCTCCTGGCCGCGGTAGCAGCCCTTGTGCAGATGGACGGCGGTGCGCAGCCAGTCGAGCTCGTGGGGCACCGAACGATCGTCGACCTCACGGGCCAGGCGCGGGCGCCACGCCTCGACCCGCAGGGCCTCGGTGGCCCAGGTGCCGGCGAGGCGCCATCCGGCGGCCTCCCGCTCGGCGACGGCGTCGGGGAGCGTCTCGCGCGGCACGAGCACGAGCCGCCACGCGCGGTCGGCGCCGGGGTGCTCCTCCTCCGGCGGGCCGTACCGGGTGCCGCCGACGGCGACCCGCGGCCAGGTGTCCCACCACGTCACCGGCTCGCCCTCGACGCCCTCCGCCGCGACCGGCTCGCCGATCGCCGCGAAGGAGTCCGTCACGTCGTCGATCTCGACCTGCATCATGAACCGCATGCGGGTCAGCCAGGCGACGAGCGGCTCCACGTGGTCGCGCTCGGTGATCAGCCAGGTGGACGTGCCGTCGTCGACGACGCCGAGCGCGTGCTCGATCCGGCCCTGCGGGGAGAGCACGAACAGCTCGGTGGAGGTGCGCGGCGCGAGGTGCTCCACGTCCTGCGAGGTGATGGAGTGCAGCCAGCTCAGGCGGTCGGGGCCCGTCAGGCGCACGACGCCGAGGTGGGACTGGTCGACGACGGCGCCGCCGCGGGCGAGCGCGCGCTGCTCGGCGACGGGCTCGCCGTAGTGCCAGGCGATGCCCTCGTCGGGCCCGGTCGCCGAGACGGCCCCGGGACGGTCCAGGATCGGGCTGCGGTAGGTCATGAGAGGCCGTCGACGCGGTCGAGCTCGCCGGAGGCGTACGAACCCATCGGGTGGCCGAACGCAGCGAGCTCCTCCAGCCACAGCAGGCGGCCCTCGACGTTGCCGTAGAGCCGCTTGGCGGCCGTCACCTCGGCCGCGGTGGACGTGCGCGCGACGAAGTCGGTGGCGAGGTCCACGCGACCGTCGCCCACGAGCCCCAGGAACAGCGAGAGCCGGCCCGACGCGTCGGTCACCAGCACCTCGAGGGCGTGCTTGCCCTCCGGCAGGTCGTCGGGACGCTCCGACGAGATGCGCCAGTAGCCGGTCTCGGTGGACCACACGGTGTCGAAGGCGTCCTCGCCCTCGGTACCGTCGCCGGTCGTCTCGCCGTCCGCCGCCGCGGCGGAACGGACCCGCAGCGTCGAGGTGAAGCGCAGGTAGGGGCCGCCGTCGTGGTCGAAGACCAGGTCCTGGCGGAACGGCGTCTCGGCGATGCCCTCGTACTTGATGACGCCTGCACCCGTCCACCGGCCCACGAGCCAGGCGAGCGGGTAGACCTCGGGCGCGAGACCCTCGGGGAAGGCGAAAGGCATCAGCGCTGACCCTGGAACAGCTTGTAGACGACGTAGCCCGCGAACCAGGTGACCGCGACGACGGTGACGACCAGCAGGCTGGTGAAAAAGATCTCGAGTGCTTCGACCGACATGCCTCGATCCTAACCGCGGCGGCGCGGCTAGGGTCTGGGCTATGACCGAGACCACATCGCAGCGTTCCCTCGTCGTCAAGACCACGGCCGGCACCGAGCGGGCGGAGGCCACCAACCAGGCCCTGACCGTCGCGGCCGCCGCCGTGGCGGCAGGCGTCGAGGTCTCGCTGTGGCTGACGGGCGAGTCGGCGTGGTTCGCGCTGCCCGGCCGGGCCGACGAGCTGGAGCTGAAGCACGCGGCGCCGGCCGCCGACCTGCTCGCGGCGGTCCTGGCGGCCGGCACCGTCACCCTGTGCACGCAGTGCGCGGCACGGCGCGAGATCGGGCCGGACGACGTGCTGGACGGCGTGCGGATCGCGGGCGCACCCGTGTTCGTCGAGGAGACGCTGCGGCCCGGCGCGCAGGCGCTCGTCTACTGAGCCGCGCGCCCGGCACGGGCGGGCAGCGTCAGGCGCGGGCGCGCCGCAGCCGCCGGCCGATCACGTAGAGCTCGCAGCCGAGGCAGAGCCCCACGGTGGCGTTGAGCGCCGCCGCGAGGAAGGCGACCCCGGCCGCCCACGGCACGGCCGCCAGGACCCCGGCCAGACCCAGGACGACGCCCACGCCGGTGACGACGAGCCCCACCAGCTGGGCGAACCGCGGCGGACGCGGGTCCTCCAGGTGCTCCGGACGGCCGAGACGTGGGCGGACCAGGACGCGGAACAGCCAGCCCTGCCAGGTCGCCCTCGGACCCCACACCGCACCGGGCAGGAAGCTCAGCGCGACGACGGCGAGCAGCACCAGCGCCGGGGTGGTGGGCCCCAGGAGCACGACGACGGCGAGCATGGTCGCCGTGATGCCCGCGCCGACACGCGGGCCGCGGGGATCGATCCCGGCGGGCTCCGCCGTCGTCCCGTGCGGGGCCTCGAGGTCGGTGCGGTGGCTGCGGGTCATGCGTTCCTCCCGGAAGGCTGGTCGATCGGGGTGACGGCGTCGAGCGCGGCACGAGCCTGGGCGGGGGTCATGGCGCCCGAGGCGCGAGCGACCTCGGCCCCGGCGGCGTCGAGCACGAGCACGGTCGGGGTGCGCAGCACGCCCGCCCGGAGCGAGAGGTCGAGGTGGGTCTCGACGTCGACCTCGACGTGGACGACGCCGGGCGCCTCGGCCGCGAGCGCCGCGAGCACCCGGGCGGTGGCGCGGCAGGGCGCGCACACCGGGGCCGAGAACTGCAGGAACGTGGCCCGCGCACCCGCTGCGGCGCCGAGGGCGTCGAGGTCCGCGGCCCAGCGGTCCGGGGCCGCACCGCGCCCGCTCGAACCGCCGTCGGGCCGGCGGAGGCGGCCCTGGCCGCGGCGCCAGACGAGGGCGACGACGACGGTCAGCACGACGAGCGCGACGAGCGCCGGCCACTGCGCGGACATCTGGACCCCCCTGGTGCTCACCGGCTGGTGCTCCCCCGGCGGGAACATATCCGTTTGCATGAATGTTCCCCGGTACCGTGGAGCCTGCGATGCGCCGTAGCGTACGCGTCCCCACGCCACGGCACCGCCGCCAACCCGCACACGAGACGGGTGCCCTGGCAGCCGCCGCGGGCACCCAGGAGGACCCGCGATGACCAAAGCCCCCACCCGGATCTGGAACGACCTCGTCGTCCCCGCACCCGGGACGTACGAGCTGGACGTCGCCCACCAACGCATCGGTTTCCTGGCGATGCACATGATGGTGAGCCCCGTCCGGGGTCAGTTCGGCACCGGATCCGCGGTGATCCACGTCGCCGAGGACCCGCTCGCCTCGACGGTGGCGGCCTCGATCGACGCCGCGTCGATCGAGACGGCCAACGCCGACCGCGACGCGCACCTCAAGAACCCGGACTTCCTCGATGTCGAGGTGTTCCCCACGATCGAGTTCCGGTCCACCGGGGTGGAGTGGAACCCGGCGCCCGACCCGATGTTCTCGTGGGCGGCGCTCAAGGGCCGCATGCCCGGCCGGGAGGTCGACACCCAGCGTGCGGCGGCCGGGTCGAGCACCAAGTTCGTGCTCCACGGTCACCTGACCATCCGCGGGATCACGCACCCGATCGCGCTCGACGCGGAGTTCGGCGGCGTCGGCACCGACCCCTACGGCCGCCACCTCTTCGGGTTCAACGCCACGGCCGACTTCGAGCGGGAGAAGTTCGGGCTGCTGTGGAACGTCGCGCTGGAGGCCGGCGGCGTGCTGGTGGCCAAGACCGTCCGCATCGAGATCGCGGGCGAGGCCCTCCGCGTCGAGGGATGAGGCCCGTCGGCGCCGGGCCGCGCCGGACGACGGCGCGCGTCAGATGACGACGCGGCCCACCACGAACACGAGGATCCCGGTCACCACGACCGGGATCGCCGCAGCGGTCAGGCCCGCCCGGCGTCGGGCCAGCGTCGGCTGGCGCTCGAAGAGGAACCGCAGGGCCGCGGCGACCAGGCCCGCCACGATCCCCGTGACCATGCCGGTGACCGGCTCGACCTCCGGGACCACCGTCGCGGTGCCCGCGCCCGCGACGGCGCCGAACGCCACCGACAGCAGCGAACCGGTCCACCCGCCGGCGATCGGGAGCGCCGAGACGGCGGCGGCGACGGCGAGCGCCACGGCACTGGTCAGCACGAGCGCCGCACCGGCGTCCGACCGGCCCGTGGCGACCCATCCGGAGGCGGAGACCGCGACGACGATCCCCGCCGTCATGCCGCTCACCGACTCCACGAGCCGGGGCCGGCCGCCGCGCCGGAGCATCTGTGCCACGAAGGCCAGCACGAGCGCCATCGCGATGACGAGGGGCACGTTGCGCAGCACGGGCTCGTCCTCGGTCGCCCAGGCCATCGCCACGCCACCGAGCCCGGCCAGCAGCACCACGAGCACGGTCGCGCCGTCCGCCGGGAGCCGCAGCAGCGCGGCCCAGCCGATCGCCACGAGGGCGACGAGACCGGCCGCCGCGGCCGTCGTCCACAGCGGCCCCAGATACGCCGCCGCGGCGACGAGCGCGGCGAGCGCGGCGGTCGTCACGGCACGGGTGGTCACGGTCACGACGAAGAGTCTCGCATGCCGACCCGTTGTGATCTCCGGCGCGGGGCACGGTACCTTTACCACCACCGGTGGCGGGAGGAGGTGCGCGTGGCCGAGCTGTTGATCCTGACACCCGCGACAGGCGGGTCGGTCGAGGTACTGCCCGCACTCGGTCTTCTCTCGCACAAGATCCGGGTGCTGCCGATGGAGCCGTCCGCGCTGGTGGACGCCCCGGACTCGGACGTCGTCCTCCTCGATGCCCGCCGCGACCTGGTCGCCGCACGCACCACCTGCCGGCTGCTCCACGCCACCGGGCTCACCGTCCCGCTGGTGCTCGTCCTCACCGAGGGCGGGCTGACGGTCGTCAACCACGAGTGGGGCGCGGACGACCTGCTGCTCGAGAACGCCTCCCCCGCCGAGGTCGAGGCCCGCCTGCGGCTCGTCGTCGAGAAGTCCGCGCACGGCCCGACGGACGACTCGCCCCAGGAGATCTCCGCGGGCGAGCTGGCGATCGACGCCGGTGGCTACACCGCCCGGCTCCGCGGGCGCCCCATCGATCTCACCTACAAGGAGTTCGAGCTCCTCAAGTACCTCGTGCAGCACCCCGGCCGGGTCTTCACCCGCGCCCAGCTCCTGCAGGAGGTGTGGGGCTACGACTACTACGGCGGCACCCGCACGGTGGACGTCCACGTGCGGCGCCTGCGCGCCAAGCTCGGCCCCGAGCACGAGCAGCTCATCGGCACCGTGCGCAACGTCGGCTACCGGTTCGACCCGCCGAAGGAGCCGCGCGACGACGAGGGCGACGGCCCCGGCTCGGGCGCCAGGGGCTCCTCGCGCGTGTCCTCGGGCGGCTGAGCAGGTAGGTTCGGCGCGTGACCGCCATGCCCGACACCGACTACACCTCTGCCCTCGTGGACGGCCCGTGGCGGCACGAGTTCGTCCCCGCCAACGGCTCCCGGTTCCACGTCGCCACCGCCGGCCCCACCCGCGGCAACGGTGACCGCGCCCCGCTCGTGCTGTTCCTGCACGGGTTCCCGGAGATGTGGTGGGCCTGGCGCCACCAGCTCGCCTCCCTGTCCGACGACGGCGTCCGCGTCGCCGCGATCGACCTGCGCGGGGTCGGGGCCTCCGACAAGCCGCCCTCCGGTCACGACATCCCCACCCGGACCCGCGACGTCGCCGGGGTGGTGCGCTCCCTCGGGCACGACCGTGCCGTCGTCGTCGGCTCGGGCACCGGCGGCGCCCTGGCGTGGGCGATGGCGGCGCTCCAGCCCGCCGTCACCGCCGGCGTGGTGGCCCTGGCCGCACCGCACCCGCTGCGCCTGCACGTGCCCGGACGGCGCCTGCTCACGCCCGCCGCACGCCGCACGCTCGCGCTCTACCAGGTGCCGTCCGTCGCCGAGCGGCGGCTGACCCGGGGTGACGAGGTGGCCCGCGTGCTCACCGCGGGAGCCGCGCGGCCGCTGCCCGCCGACGTCGTGGACCGGTACCGCGAGGTCATCCGCATCCCGTTCGCCGCGCACAGCTCGGTCGAGTCGCTGCGCTGGCTGACGCGGTACGCCGTGCGACCCAGCGGGCGGCGGTTCCTCGCCGCGCTGCGCCGACCGATCGACGTGCCCGTGCTACAGGTGCACGGCACCGCCGACGGGTTCCTCCGGACCGGGACGGCCGACGTCGACGGCGCGGCATTCGCCCGCGACTTCCGCTTCGAGGTGGTCGACGGAGCCGGGCACTACCTCGCCGAGGAGGCGCCCGACGAGGTCAACGCCCTGCTGGCCGACTGGCTCCCCCACGCCTTCGCCGCGAGGTAGGACGGCATCCGCCGAGGTAGTTGCGCTCAGGCCCGGCCGCCCGTGCGGACGAGCTTCGCCGCCGCCACCGGGTCGGTCTCCCCCGCGCCGAACGACGGGCACCACCGCGCCACCGGGCACGCTCCGCAGGCCGGACGACGGGCGTGGCACACCCGCCGCCCGTGCCACACGAGGTGGTGGCTGAGCATCGTCCAGTCCCTCTTCGGGAAGATGGCTCCGACGGCGTGCTCCACCTTGACCGGGTCCTCCTCCGTCGTGAAGCCCAGCCGCCGCGCCAGCCGCCCGAAGTGCGTGTCGACGGTGATCCCCGGGACGCCGAACGCGTTGCCCAGCACCACGTTCGCCGTCTTGCGCCCGACGCCGGGCAGCGTGACGAGGTCCTTCAGGCGAGGCGGGACCTCGCCGTCGTACCGCTCCACCAGAGCGCGGCCGAGACCCATCACCGCGCGGGTCTTCGCCCGGTAGAAGCCCAGCGGGCGCAGGATCTCCTCCATCTCCGCGGGATCCGCACCAGCGAGCGCGGCCGCGTCGGGATAGCGGGCGAACAGGACCGGCGTCGTCGCGTTGACCCGCACGTCCGTCGTCTGCGCGGAGAGCACCGTGGCGATCAGCAGCTCAAGGGGCGTGGTGAAGTCGAGCTCGGCACGCGCGTCCGGGTACGTCGCGGCCAGCACCCGGTCGATGCGGCGCGCACGGCGGACCAGTGCCAGAGGCGACTCCCCCGTCGGGGTAGGCTGCTGTGGCTTCTCGGCGGTCACCTCGGCAGCGTATCGGCCACCTCCGACAACGTCCGTGCTCCTGTCAGGAACCGCGGCGGTCGCCCGTTCGTTTCGCCGGGAGCCACCCGAGACCGACGTTCCAGGCAGGAGGCCCCTGCGTGAGGCACACTGAGACCTGGAACACATTTCGAGACAGCACCGTCCCGTGCGGACGGCATCTGAGAACGTGAGGATTCCTGTGGACGACACCGTCGTGCTCTCCGCCCCCCTCTTCGCGGACATGGACAGCGAAGAGTCGAAGGCGCTCTTCGAGTCCATGATCCCCGTCGAGCTGACCCGCGGGGACGTGCTGTTCCGCGAGGGAGAGCCGGGCGATCGCCTTTACGTGATCGCGCAGGGCAAGATCAAGCTCGGGCGCCGCTCCAGCGACGGCCGCGAGAACCTGCTCTCGATCCTCGGCCCCGGTGAGATGTTCGGTGAGCTGTCCCTCTTCGACCCGGGCCCCCGCACCGCCACGGCCTCGTCGGTCTCGGACGCCCTGTGCTACGAGCTGCGCCACCAGGCGCTCGTCCAGTGGATCGCCGCGCACCCGAACGTCGCCACGACGCTGCTCGGCGCCCTGGCCCGCCGACTGCGCCGCACCAACGAGACCCTCGCGGACCTCGTCTTCTCCGACGTCCCCGGCCGTGTCGCCAAGGCGCTGCTCGACCTGTCCAACCGGTTCGGCGAGCCCAACGACGAGGGCGTCCGCGTGGCCCACGACCTCACCCAGGAGGAGCTCGCCCAGCTCGTGGGCGCCTCCCGCGAGACGGTCAACAAGGCGCTGGCCGACTTCGCGACCCGCGGCTGGGTCCGCCGCGAGGGCCGCGCCGTCGTCCTCCTCGACCTGGACCGCCTGGAGCGAAGGGCTCGCTGAGCCTCGTCCGGCTTGCTCACGCAGGAGGCGAGGCCCTCCCGGGTCCGGTCGCGTTCACGGGCGCTGCGCGCCCTCCACTTCGGGGCAGAGACGACCGGACCCGGGAGGGCCTCGTCTCCTGCTCTTCACACCGCCTCTGTCGCGCTGTGCTCGGCTGGAGCGGACGACGGAGCGCTGGGGACGGCGACCCTCCGCACGGTCGTCAATCCCGAAGTGGAGGGCGCCCCGCGCCCGTGAACGCGACTGTGCGGAGGGTCGTCGTCCCCAGCGCGGAACCGAGCCGTGCTACCGCGTGAGCTCGGCGATCAGCTCGACCTCGACGGGGGCGTCGAGCGGGAGGACCGCGACGCCGACGGCGGAGCGCGCGTGCGTGCCGGCGTCGCCGAAGATCTCCCCCAGCACCTCGCTGGCACCGTTGAGGACGCCCGGCTGCCCGGTGAACGACGGGTCGCTGGCGACGAACCCGGTCACCTTGACGATCCGGACGTCGTCGAGGGAGTCGACGACGGAGCGCACCGCCGCGAGCGCGTTCAGTGCGCACGTGCGCGCGAGGTCCGTGGCCGTGGCCGGGTCGACCAGGCCGTCACCCTCGCCGACCTTGCCCGTGGCGGGCAGCTCGCCGTTCACGAACGGGAGCTGGCCGGCCGTGTAGACGTAGCTGCCCGAG
Source organism: Isoptericola sp. GX10416 (assembly GCF_056590155.1). Lineage (NCBI taxonomy): Bacteria > Bacillati > Actinomycetota > Actinomycetes > Micrococcales > Promicromonosporaceae > Isoptericola > Isoptericola sp. GX10416. Next base: position 118,801 of record NZ_JBWPVO010000011.1, read on the forward strand.
CGGATCGCCGGCTGGTATGCCGCGACCGGTGCCGCGACGTCGGGCAGGGTGATGCCCAGCTCGGTGAGGCGGGTCTCGACGCTCATGCCCGCGCTCATTCGCCGGAGGGTCGCTTGAGGTAGGCGACCAGCCCGGTGCCGTCGGGGCCGGGCACGACCTGCACGAGCTCCCAGCCGTCCGCACCCCACTGGTCCAGGATCGCCTTGGTGTTGTGGATGAGGAGGGGGATGGTCGCGTATTCCCACGTGGTAGCCATGCGGCGATGGTAGCCCGAGCGGGTGAATCCGACGCCTCGGACACGAGGCTCGAACGCCTCGACCAGCGCTCCACAGGACCTGCACACGCGCGCCGCCCGGATCGGCTGGCCCGGTTGGTGCGACCCTCTAGGCTTTGAACATGGCGAACTCTGAGCCGCGCAGCGTGACGCGCACGATCCCCGCGACCCAGATGGTCGCGCTCCTGCTCGCCTTCCTGCTGGCTGCCGGCGCCGGTGGCGTGCTCGCCGCCGGGTTCGTCATCCCGGCGGTCGCCGGGGCCAACGCCGCGGCCGACAGCACCATCGAGATGTACGACGACGTGCCGGCCGAGCTCGAGCCGCAGCCGCTGTCCCAGCAGTCCCGCATCTACGCGAGCAACGGCAAGCTGCTCGCGACGTTCTACTATCAGAACCGCATCGTGGTGCCGCTCGACGAGATCTCCGAGCACATGCAGCACGCGGCCATCGCCATCGAGGACGAGCGCTTCTACGAGCACCACGGCGTGGACCCGAAGGGCATCACGCGCGCCGCGGTGAACAACCTCAGCGGCCAGGCCACCCAGGGTGCTTCCACGATCACGCAGCAGTACGTCAAGAACATGCTGATCGAGGCGGCGCTGCAGGCCGACGACCCGTTCGCGGTGATCGACGCCCACGAGGACTCGCTCAACCGCAAGCTGCGCGAGGCGAAGATGGCGATCGCGCTCGAGAAGAAGATGCCCAAGGAGGAGATCCTCCAGGGCTACCTCAACGTGGCGCAGTACGGCAAGAACCAGATCTACGGCGTCGAGACCGCCGCTCGCTTCTACTTCGACAAGTCGGCCAGCGACCTGACGCCGGTCGAGGCGGCCACGATCGCCGGTGTGACCAAGGCGCCGAGCCAGTTCGACCCGACCCAGCACCCGGAGCAGGCGGAGGAGCGCCGCAACCTCGTGCTGCAGAACATGTGGAAGCTGGGGTACATCACCACCGACGAGCGCGAGGAGGCCCAGGCCACGCCGCTCGAGGACACCCTGGACGTGAAGCCGGTGTCGGCCGGCTGCCAGTCGGCAAAGGGTTCGGCGTTCTTCTGCGACTACGTCATCAAGGAGATCCTCCTCGACCCGACGTACGGCGAGACCCGCGCCGACCGCAACCAGCTCCTCTACCGCGGGGGACTCGAGATCCACACCACGCTCGACATGAAGATGCAGCGCCAGGCGCACAAGACGATCAAGAACAACATCCCGCCGGACGACGCGAGCGGCCTCGAGGCGTCGGTCGTCTCCGTCGAGCCGGGCACCGGCCAGATCAAGGCGATGGCGCAGAACGTCCCTTACACGGGGACGAAGGCCGCCGGGAAGGCGTCCCGGGACACGACGGTCAACTACAACGCCGACTACATCCACGGGGCGTCCGGAGGCTTCCAGCCCGGCTCGAACTTCAAGCCGGTGGTGCTGGCGCAGTGGCTGCGCGAGGGCCACACCCTGAACGAGACGGTGACTGCCAACAAGGTTGGTCGCTGGCCGCAGAACTTCAACGCGCCGTGCACCCGGCTCACCAGTGCCGAGCCGTGGACGCCGGCGAACGCCGAGGGCAACACTGCGGGTAACATCTCGGTGCTGCGAGCCACCTACGAGTCCGTGAACACCGCGTACGCGTCGATGGGCTACGAGATCAACCTGTGCGACCTCGCGGACAACGCCTGGGACATGGGCTTCCGGCCCACGAGCAAGCCGAACCACGGACCTCTCACGAACGCGAAGAAGTCGGACGTCGACGTCCAGGCCCCGATGGTGCTCGGCACCCAGGAGTCCTCGCCGTTGAACTTGGCCTCGATGTACGCGACGCTCGCCTCCGGCGGCACCTTCTGCAGCCCGGTCGCGATCACGGAGGTCACTGGGCCTGACGGCGAGGGCTACGAGGTCCCCAAGGCCAAGTGCGACAAGAACGCCCTGCCGAGCAACATCGCGAACACCGTCGTCTACGCCATGGAGAAGGTGTTCAGCGGCACCGGTACCGCACGCGCTCTCGGCGGTCTCGCCGACGGCCGTCCGGTCGCCGGCAAGACGGGTACCTCCCAGCTGGCCGCCCAGACCTGGTTCAGCGGGTTCACACCGCAGCTCGCCTCGACTGTCTGGGTCGGGTCGGTGGACAACCCGCACGAGAACCACGCGACCGTGCCGATCACCGTCAATGGCGTCACCCACATGCCGATGTACGGTTCCCGTGTCGCCGCGCCCGCGTGGAAGGAATACATGGACGTGGCCGTCGAGGGCATGCCCGTCAAGGACTTCGGCGCCCCCGACCAGAGCCTCATCGGCTCGCCGCCCGTGACGGCTCCCCCGCCGTCGAGCGACGACGGTGACGACGACGGTGGGGACGATGACGGTGGCGACGACGACGGGGGCGGCGACGACGACGGACCCGGGAACGACGGGGGCCCCGGCAACGGCCGAGGACCTGGCGGCGGCAACGGCGGGGGCGACGACTGAGCGCCCGCGGGGTGCTCGGCGGCGTCGCCGCCGTCACCGCAGCAGGGCTCGCGTACGCGCACCTGGAGACCAAGCTCTTCACCGTCCGCCACGTGACCGTCCCGGTGCTGCCACCCGGTGAGCGCGACCTGCGGGTGCTGCACGTCTCCGACCTGCACCTGACCCCGACCCAGCACCGCAAGATCGCCTGGGTGCGGTCCCTGGCAGCCCTGGAGCCGGACCTGGTGATCGACACCGGCGACAACCTGGCGCACCGCGAGGCTCTGGGCCCGCTGCTCTACGCCCTGGAACCACTGCTCGAGCGGGTCCCCGGTGCCTTCGTCATGGGTTCCAACGACTACTACGCACCCCAGCCGAAGAACCCTGCCCGCTACCTGTGGACACGTTCCGGCCCCCGCACCCTCAACCCGCCGAACCTCCCGGCCGCCGAGCTCGCCGCGGCCATGGCGAACGCAGGGTGGGCCGACCTGACGAACCGGCGCGACGCCGTCGTCGTCGACGGACGACGCATCGCGTTCGCAGGGGTCGACGACCCGCACCTGGGCCTTGACGACTTCCCGGACCCGACGCCGGAGCCCGACGACGGCGCGCTGCTCCGGCTCGGCGTCACGCACGCGCCGTACACCCGCGTGCTCGACCAGATGCACGAGGACGGCGCGGACGCGATCATCGCGGGGCACACGCACGGCGGCCAGCTCTGCGTACCGTTCTACGGGGCGCTCGTGACCAACTGCGACATCGACCGACGGCGCGCCAAGGGGCTGCACGGCTGGCCCGGCGCCCGCCCGGACACGCCCGACGGCGAGGACTCCACCTGGCTGCACGTCTCGGCCGGGGCCGGGACCTCGCCGTACGCGCCGGTGCGGTTCGCGTGCCGGCCGGAGGCGACCTTGATCACGTTCACCTCGCGGTAGCGGATCCGGTTTTCGTTCCCGGGCGATCGTCGGCTATTCTGAGCAGGCTTCCGCACACGGGGGCCTTCCTCCGGGTCGGCTCTAGAGCGGGTGCAGTCCTTCGGGGTGTGGCGCAGCTTGGTAGCGCGCTTCGTTCGGGACGAAGAGGTCGCAGGTTCAAATCCTGTCACCCCGACAACGGCGAACGGCAACGTTTGCCCAGGTAGGGCGGTCCTTCGGGGCCGCCCTTCCTCCTTTTCCGGCTAGTTCTGAATGGCCCCTGTGGGCTCTGTGCCCCCGTCGTGCCCCCGTAGTTCGAGGGCCGCGAGGCGCTTGAGTGCTGCGCGGTCGGCATCGACACCGACGTAGTGGGCGTACCGATCGAGGGTCACCGTCGCGCTGGCGTGCCCGAGCCAGGCCTGAACCGTCTTCGGGTCCATGCCCGACACGAGCCATCGCACGGCGGCACCGTGGCGCAGGTCGTGCCAGCGGAAACCAAGTCCGGTCCCGGCACGCTCTCCGACGCTGTGCCACCGCAGACGCCGGAGCATCCCCCGGTGCGTCAGCAGGTCGCCGGCGGCGTTCGGGAAGAGCAGAGCATCGCCGCTCTTACCCTCGGCCCATCGCTTGACAATCTGCTCAGCGCGCGGGGTCAACGGCACCCGACGCCCTCGACCGCCCTTCGTGGTGGTCCGGATCTCTGACGCTCCATCGGGTGCCGAGCGGGTGACCCACAGCGCAGGGATCGGCACATCGAGGACGTCCCGCACGCGGAGCGCTCGAACCTCACCCGATCGCAGGCCGGTTTCCCAGGCGAAGATCGTCAGGTCGGCGTACTGGCCTGCGATCGACCGTTGGCGCGCTTCCATCTGCCGGAGGTCGTCCTCGCGGACTGGCCGGATCTCGCGACGGTCGTCCGCCCCCGTTCCTCTCGGCTCGGTGACGCCACGGGCCGGAGACGCACGCACATAGCCCTGTCGCTCAGCCCAGGACAGCGCCGAGTTGAAGGACTGGCGCATTCGACGGCAGGTCGCTCGGCTCATGCCGTCCTGCATGAGGGACGCATACATGCTCGAGACGTCGGAGCCCGTCAGCTGCCCGACCTGCTTCTTCCGCACGGCGTCAGGAACGTGGCGCATCATCCAGCGGTCGGTCGCCGCCGTCGTCTCCGCCACCGTGCCCTGTCGGCTCTCAAGCCAACGGTCCAGGACCGCCCCGAGAGACGTACGGCCACGCTGGGGAGTCCACGCACCACCGAGGGCAGCGCGCGCCTCTTGACGCTGCTCGTACTCCCAGCGCTCTGCTTCACGCTTGAGGTCGAAGATCCTGCTGGCGACTTCGACGCCTCCGACTTTCACGCGAGCCCGCCAACGACCGTCGGGGCGCCGCTGGACGCTCATTCGGTTTCTCCGGCACGGCGAGCGGCGTCATACGCTGCAGCGCTCTTGTAGCGCTGGACGCCGCGCTGGCATACCGCGCACGTAGCGCGAGAGCGCTTGCGACCATCACCGCCCTTGTACTTCCGCCGGTACACGTTGTCCTCGATCGTGACATCGTGCCCTCGGCTGCACGTCCCATTCCGGAAGGGGATGTTGCCGAGGCCGGCGCGCGCGCGATCTTGCGCATTGTCATCGTCCGTCCCGGTAGCCAGGTGCGTTGGCTCGAGGCACGCCGGGTTGTGGCACAGGTGCCGGATGCATGTCGCCGAAGGGTCGATGTCCCCGACCTCGGCCAGGTACGCAATCCGTGACAGCTTCACCTGCTTGCGGTCACCGATCGCAGTCACGGGGTAGCCCGAGCTTCCCCTCCTCGTCAGACAGTCCGCTTTGAGCCCAGGCAGCGCGTAGCCCTTCTTCGGAACTCTGACCAGGTGGGGGCGCACCGAGGACCATGCGGCTACCGCTTCCTCACGCGTTGGAACGAACATCCTGCCCATCTCGCACCTCCTCATCGATTCCCAGCCACGATTCGATGTCTCGCCGCCGCCACCTCGAGCGGTACGGCTTCGGAAGGAACGGCTCTGGCAGAAGACCGTCGCGCTCCATCCGGCGCACCTTCTCGTAGGACTCCCCCGCCAATTTGGCGATGTCAGAAAGCCCGACGAGCAGTCGTGTCTTCGTGGTCGACATCTCCACTCCCCTCCGTCTCGATCCCGTCACCTGCTTCGGTAGTGAGCGCTCTGCGCATCGAAGCCGTGCTCCGAGCGATGTCTGCCGCTACCCGCTCGCTCACGTACGGGAACCGAACCCGCATCAGGTCTCCGGACTCATCAGCCACGACAGCCATGCCCGGGGTCGAGCGAGCGATCTCCGTCGGGGATACAGCAGCGGTGTTCACGGCGTCGCCCAGCACTGCCACGGCGGCCTCTCGGGTAAGCACGCGGAAGGCCGTACGGATGCTCGCGTTGTCCCGAAGCGACGTCGGCAGGGCATCCGAGGTCGGCTTCTGCGTCATGACGATGACGAGAATCCCCACCGAACGTCCCTTCTTCACGCAGTTCACGAGGTTGGCGGTAATCGCCTCCGCAGCTGCCTTCGCGTCCTTAGACATCCCGCGGGTATCGGTGAACGTCTGCACCTCGTCGACGAGCACCACGATGAGCGGGTGTTCCGGTACCAGCGGCAGGTCCCAGAAGTTCGACGCACCACGCTCGGGCATCTGAGTACGAAGCCGCTGACGCAGGAGGGTCCGGACGTCCTCGGTCACTGCTCTGACGCTCGCCAGATCCTCGTCCTCGTTCGTCCACACCGCGGCCCGCGGCTCGATCCACGAGAGGTCCGAACCGCCCTTCCCATCGATCACGACGAACTGCACACACGGGTTCTGTGCAAGCCGGCACAGCAGGCTGGTCACGCCCGCGGTCACGCCCGCGGTCTTGCCCGAGCCCGGCACGCCACCGATCACCTCGCCGGAGACGTTCGCGAGCGACCGTGTCACCCAGCGACCGTCCTCTCCGAGCGCTACGGGCACCGCCGTCAGGTCATCCGCCGGAGGCATTTCCGCAACCTCGACTGGAGCAGCAAGAGGATCTCGAAGTCTGATCGCGATCGATACCCTCCCCGCGGCCCTCTCTGACTCACTTTGCGATGCCGACAGTCCAGGCACGTGCAGTGTGTGCGCCAGGGCGTCGGTCCGTACCTGGTAGTCGCCGAGGGTCAGGCCCGGCAGCATCGACACCACCAAGACCGGCCCGACCGGCGATGAGTGGCCGTCCAGGACGAGTGGCGTCGCAACGACGGCGCGTCCCTGCACGACAGCCCCAGGGGACTGCATGAGGGTCCTGCGCACGAGCGCCGAGGACGCCTCCTCGACTACGGCGGCCCAACCACCCGCGGTCGAGGACTGCCCGGAGCGCGCTCGACGCAGAGACTCGGTCAACCGGTAATCGGTGACAGCGAGCCCCACGCTGGCACACGCCTCAGCCCACGCCGCGCCGACAGTCGCGAGGACCACCACATCCGGATCCTCCGCTGCGGAAACAGCCCCACGATCGCTCCGGGGATTCGCCACAGACCTCCGTGCCCTACGACGTCGACGGCCCCGAACAGCGAGCCAGACCCACCCGCCTATCCCCGCTGCAAGGACGAGGATCGCGTAGTCGGGCCAGGCGATGAAGCCGACCAGGACAGCGACCGTCCACGCGATGCCGAACACGTGCACCCGAACCGCGACCAGCAAGCGGGGCGCGGCCTTCCGAACGAGGCTGGCGATACCCACGCACACGAGTACCCCAACAGCCATCGCCGACACGACGAACAGCGCGGCACCCATCGATCAGCCCTCGCGCGGCGGCGTGCCCTTAGCCGGCACCACCGCGTCTGCCTGCCAGTAGATCCCGCCCTGACGCGGCTTTTCCCCGAGCCACAGACCCGCACGAAGCCCCTTGAAGGTCACCGGCCCCAGAACCTCCGGACGGGCGGGAGACGGCACCGTCACCGACATCAGGTCCGTGGCCGCGTCACCACCGACTCGCAGGACGTCGATGGTCCACTGCGGCACCCCTTCCTTGCTCTGCTTCTGCTGTGCCGCCGGCCCGAGACCATCGAGCTTCGCCTCGACCTGGACGGCCGTGTACGTGTAGACGCCGTCCGCCGGAACGACCGTCGTAGCTGCCTTCAGTGCCATCTCATGCCTCCAGAGTCGTCATCGTGAATCAGGACTCCACAACCGTAACGCTTACGTTACACGTATGGCAAGCCCCCTTTCCGGGCGTGTTGCGCTGAGGCGGTAGTCTTGGTCCCGTGACCCAGAAGTGGAAGCCCTCTGATCCGGTCGACCCGACCGATCGCGCCTACTTCCTGGCCGCCCTCGAAGCGATCCGCCACTCCGTCAACGCTGCGGAACTTGACGACGACGACGAGCATGACGAAGACGCGCAGACCTGGGCGATGCGCATCCTTCAGTCACTGGACTCTGTCGAGGAGGACCTGCGCTGGGTGCGCAGTCATCTCGCCCGCGTGGCTCAAGACGCGGGCCTGGGCACACGGGAGATCGCGAGGGTCCTAGACGTCAGCGCCCCGACTGTCGCCCGCATGACCCGGAATGCCCGTGACGCGGGCATACCTCCCGGCCTTCCCACCTTGTGGCACCTCAACACGACAGGTGAGGACGATCCGGGAGCGGACCGCCTCGAGGTCCAACTCGAGCAGAACGGCATCCCCGGCGACATCGCGGCGTCCGTTCGAGACGCCCTCGCTTCTCGGCAAGACGCGCGATCGCCTCTCGTCTACGAAGCAGACGCCGACAACGCTTGATCGCGGCCGACTCGGTACTACCAGCACGACACGGGAGATCGGTGACGACACTGTCAGTAGCTGCGTCGAGCTCTCACCAGCGGAAACCCGCCGCGGGCGGCAACGCGACCAGGTTCCTCGTGCCGAGCCACCCTCCCCGGCGAGCACCAGCGAGTGGACTCCTCGGACAGCGGGCCGTAGCGCCAGGCACGGAGTTCTTGAGTAGTTCGACTCTTCACTAGAGAACGCACAAAGGACGCACCCATCAACTAAGACATCGCAGCGCGCGCCCGCCTGTCTACGTCTTCGTACGTCGAGGGGCGCATTCGGACATACACTTTGAACATCTCGTCCACGAACGCGTATTGATTCTGACGAGAAATCTTCCGTACCGCACGACCGCACTCTTCCTTCGTCAGGTGCCCAAGGTATGCGGACGGGTTGCTCACGCCGAGGGTGCGAGCCTGCGGGTATATTCCTCCTGTCGGAATACTCTCATCCCCCCACTCGGCCAGAAGCCGAAGCACGCATTCCCGTTGCCAAGAATCCTTCACCGCACGGTGATAGCGCGCCTCCAAAATCGGAGCGAGCCGCTTCCAAATCTTGCCGTCTCGCAGGAGCGCTGTGACGTGAGCCTTCTCGATCCCGCTTCGACTTTCGTCGTAGGCGTCGAGAAGGATTTCCTTGCCAATCACATGGACAAACCAAGGGAATCCGCCGGCCAGACGAGCAATCTCCTGCTGTGCCGAATCCGTGAACTCGAAGAATTGATCGGCATCGGCCAGGTAAGCCTGAGTGCGCTCGACGATCGACATCAACTCACTTCGCTTCATCACCCCGAGTCGTACTGGCTGAAGCGGTCGACCGATCGACTCGTGATCCTGAAGCAAGTCCTCGACCGTATTTCCGATACCAACAAGCGCGAACCGCAGATGGTCGCTCGAGTACGACTTGAGGAAACTTGCGAGGCCCTTTGTATTGGCCACACGATCGACCTCGTCGAGTATGAAGAGAACTGGCTGGCCGAACACGTCGGTCAAAGTCTCGGCGAGGCGTTCGATCTTCTCAGCAAGCGAGAACAAGCTGAGGTCAAGCTCCTTGACCTGTTCGTCGTAGGACTTGGTCGTCTCGCCTTCAAAGATTTTGAACGACACCTTGCGGCGAGTCTTGCGATCAACCAAGACGCGCCCCGCACCGGGTACTTTACTATCGAGGCTATGCTTGAGTGAACTAATGGAATTGAGCATCAGCCGCTGGATGCCCTTGAGGTTTTTCGTTGCGTCGGAACATGTCACATACAACGTGATGAACCGATGCTCACCAGTAAGCGCAAGATCCTCGTACTCGACCTGGCTAAGCAACTCGACGTCGCCCTGAGCGATGCGACTACCCTGCATGGCCAGGCTTGACTTCCCTATGCCGCGCGGGCCATAGATGACGATCAGACTGCGATCCTCGTGCAGAGCCTCCGCGAGGTGCCGAACCGCGCTGCGACGTCCAGCGAAGCGGTGCGGGTCAGCGATCTCCTTAGAGGGCACGAACGCGTTTGCGACGAAGCTGCGATCCGACACTGTCCCCGCCCTGCTTGCTAGATGAAGTCTTCCTCGAGTGAGGATACTCGCCAGCGCCCACTTGCCCCGTAGGGGCGTCAACCACCTGGCGGAAGATGAGGCGAGTCTTTCGATACAGGGTCAAGGGGCCCGGCTACGCCGGGCCCGCGAGGGGGAGGGTGGGGCCCCGCGCGTGCGGCGCACGCGCCGGTCCCGGGCCCCCACCCTCCCCCTCGCCGGCTCCCTACGTCCCGGTCGGGTCGCCGACTGGTAGGAACGTAGGAATATGGCTCAACGCAGATGAGGGTGTAGCGCTGGCTGGCTGATCTGGCCGGGGATGGGTCGAGGTCCCCCAGGATGGGAGTTCTCACTCTGCCCATCCGGAAGACCTCGACGTGGACGACGCTACCTTCTGCACACCTGACCTGACGACGTTCTGCCGCCTGGACGAGCTCGGTCTCGTCGTGGTCGGGCAGCATCTGGAGCCTGACCGGGCGGTGCTCGAGTGCCGCGTGGTCGCGCGCGATGACGACGCGTTCTGCAGACAGTGCGGGGCCGAGGGCACGCCGCGTGGGACGGTGTCTCGGTGGCTGGCGCATGAGCCGTTCGGGTGGCGGCCGACGACGCTGCTGGTGCGGGTGCGCCGCTACCGCTGCGAGAGCTGCGGGCGGGTGTGGCGGCAAGACACGTCGAGGGCGGCCGAGCCGCGGGCGAAGCTGTCGCGGGCGGCGGTGCGCTGGGCCCTGGTGGGTCTGGTCACCCAGCATCTGACGGTCGCGCGGGTGGCCGAGGCCCTCGCGATCGCGTGGCACACCGCCAACGACGCCGTCCTGGCCGAAGGTCGGCGGGTGCTGGTCGACGACGAGGCCCGGTTCGACGGCGTGGCCGTCATCGGAGTCGACGAGCACGTGTGGCGGCATACCCGCCGCGGCGAGAAGTACGTCACGGTGGTCATCGACCTGACCCCGATCCGCGACGGCACCGGATCCGCCCGGTTGCTCGACATGGTCGAGGGGCGCTCCAAGCAGGCCTTCAAGCAGTGGCTGGCCGCCCGACCCAGGCCCTGGCGAGATCAGGTGGAGGTCGTCGCGATGGACGGCTTCACCGGGTTCAAGACCGCCACTGCCGAAGAGCTGCCCGACGCGACCGCGGTGATGGACCCGTTCCACGTCGTGCGCTTGGCCGGTGATGCCCTGGACCGCTGCCGCCGCCGAGTCCAACTCGACTTGCACGGCCACCGCGGCCGCGCCAAGGACCCGCTCTACCGCGCACGACGGACCCTGCACACCGGCGCCGACCTGCTCACCGACAAGCAGACGACCAGGATCGAGGCCCTGTTCGCGATCGAGGAGCACGTGGAGGTCGAGGCGACCTGGGGCATCTATCAGCGCATGATCACCGCCTACCGCCACCACGACCGCGCACACGGCCGCGCCCTGATGGTCGCCGTCATCGACTCGGTGGCCCGCGGCGTTCCGGCGGCCCTGAGCGAGCTCGTCACGCTCGGGCGGACGTTGAGAATCGCCCCACTCCGTGGGTGCGTGCGACGCTACGGGGTGCGCTGACGCGCCCACCATCACCGATCCGTGCTCCCGCTGTGACGTGCAGTCGGGCCTGCTCGGCGTGCATGTCGAGGCGGCCGAACGGACCGAGACCCTGACGACGTAGCAGTCGAAGGGCTGTCCGGACCGCGGGGTCGCACGACGGTCCGCATGGTGACGTCCAGATCCGGGGTGGTGTAGCGGCAACCCGCGTTGCGCTGCCTCGGAGGCGGCATGCCCTCGCGGTCGTTCGTCGAGCAGGGAGTCTGCTCTGCGACGGTGAAGCGCACGAGATCACGGCAGCACACCCTAGGTGTTTCTGTTTAGCTACTCTGCTAAAGTGCAACCCATGATGCAGGTGGGCGCTTCCTCTTCCTTTCAGCCTGGCACCGAGCTGCTTGCAGATCGCGCCCGGACGCGCGAGGCCGTCCAGGCGTGCCTGGCAACGCTACGCTCCGGTGTCCTGCCGGACGATGTCGAGCGCCAGCGCGTGGACTTCAAGGAGGAAGCAGGACGTCGCGGCGCCGGCGGCGTCCTGCTCCCCGCGTCGCCAGAGAACACGAAGGCTGCCGATCAGCTCGCCGACGAGGTCACCGCGATGTCCAACACCCCAGGCGGTGGGGCGCTCGTCGTCGGTGTCGAGAATCGTAGCGGCGACCTGCTGGGCTCCGACCTCGACCCCGAGTGGCTACGCCATCAGATCTACCGGCGCGTCGACGTCGCACCGGACATCGAGGTCGTCGTCGAACGGGGTATCCGTCTCCTGGTGATCTACGTCGCCGAGGCCAGGGAGCCGGTCGAGGACACCGGCAACAAGCTCCGCTGGCGGGTTGGCGCAGCGTCGGTGCCAGTCGACCGTGGCGAGTGGTGGACCCACCGCCAGGGCCGCGCCGGTTGGGACGCGATGTCTCGCCCCAGCGGCATGGACGCGAGTTTCGTCAGCGCCGGCGCGATCGCCGTCGCACGCGAGTACCTCCGCAGACGCGACACCTCCGACGACGGTCTCGCCAGCGCTTCGACGTCGGACCTGCTGCGACGACTCGGAGTGTTGGCGGTCGACGGGCACCTCACCCAGGCCGGCGCACTCCTACTCTGTCCCGCACCTCGGCCATGGCTGACGTGGACCAGGCTCGACGTCGAAGGTGGCGACATCCTCGCCCGCGACGAGGCCCAGGCCGGCCTGAGCCTGCTTGAGCAGCTTCAGCGAGTCGAGACGCTGCTCGAAGCCGCCAACGACCTCGTCACCATCTCCGGCCAGTTCGCCGAACGTTCGCTGCGCAAGCTCCCGATGCGATCCGCCCGCGAAGCGGTCCTCAACGGCGTCGTCCACCGAGACTGGAACCTCCACGAACCCACGACCGTCACCTGGGTCGACGAGGACTCGTCACTGACCGTGGTCTCGCCCGGCGGCTTCGTCGGCGGCGTTTCCGCCGACAACCTGCTCACCCAACGCTTCAGCCGCTCTCCTGCTCTCGCCGACGCCGTCCGCGCGCTCGGTCTCGTCGACAAGCAGGGCATCGGCGTGGACCGCATGTACCGTGAGCTGGTCACCCTCGGCCACCGCCCGCCACTCGTGATTGAAGAGTCGGGCCCGCGAGTGCGGACGCGATTGGTCGGCGGAGCCCCCGTCATCCCCGTGCTGCGACTGACCTCTCGAATCCAGCCCGTCGCCCGGCAGCGTGACGTCCAGGTCGCCCTCGTGGTCTACACCCTGCTCCACCAGCCCTTCACCACCGCCAGGCAGATCGCGGCTGTGCTGCAACGCACCCATCCCGAGGCCCAGGAGGCACTGGAGACCACTCACCGCTGCGTGATCGACGAGCAGCCATTGATCATTCCCCACAAGGACGCCTGGCTACTCTCGCGGACCGCGCGTCGGACCCTGCTCTACACCAAGAACGACCGAGACCTGCTCCGCCGTCGGCGTGTCCTGTGGTACGACAGCCCCCACCCCCAGGACACCCCCGCCGTCGTCGAGGCTTGGCTCAACTCCCACGACCGCATCACCTCCGGCGACTACGGCGTGCTCACCGGGCTGACAACCGCCGGCGCGCGCGGGGTACTCGACCGACTCGTCGGCGATGGGCTCCTGGCCCGCGGCGACACCACGGGCCGCAACGCCCACTACCTGCGGGCGAGCTGAGTGACTCCTGCTGCACCAACTGCTGTACTACTGTTGCGACACCCCGCGGACGTCTCCGAACACCCACGAGCGCGAAACCGCCGTTCAAACCCTGTTCCGGCCCGTCACGGTCGCTTCGGGACGAAGAGGTCGCAGGTTCAAATCCTGTCACCCCGACCAGCCGAAAAGGGCCGCTGACCTGGGAATTTGCCCAGGGCAGCGGTCCTTTCGCGTTCAGCCGGAACGACCGCTTCGCGCCTTCTGGGCATCTATCTGAGCACCAAACGAGGGCCGCGACTTCTTCGCACAGCCCTCGGGCATCGGCATTCATCGCGGTCAGACCCTTGCGCGACAGCCATCGACCTCTTCGCGCAGGCGCCAGGTAGAACACACACGGCAGTCCGCTCATCCGCACCGATCCCGGGTACTGCGCCACGACGCCGCATCTCACGCGGGTGGGCTCCGTCGGCGTCTCGCCTGTGCGCGTCGGTCTGATGTCCGGTGAAGCCACCTTCCCGGCGCACCGGATGGTTGACTGATGACTTCGTGTAGGCGAAACTATCTGTCATGTCGTTGATTGCCGTGCGCGATGCCGCCCAGCGCCTCGGGGTCTCACCCCGTCAGGTGCAGCACCTCGTCGCCCAGGGCGAGCTCACGTCGCTGGCTCGCGGGGTCATCGACTCGGAGTCGATCGATCGGTTCCTCGCAGTGCGTGGCCAGCAGCGCACGCGCCCGTGGTTGCCCGAGACGGCGTGGGGTGCGGTCGCGATCCTGTCCGGGCTGGTTGCCTCCTGGATGGGCGAGACGCAACGGTCTCGCCTGAAGGCTCGGATGCGGTCCATGAGCGCCGCGGACCTGGTCGAGCGAACGCGGGAGCGCGCCGACGTCGTGCAGTACGCCGGGCACTCGTCCGTCGCTGGACGCTTGAGGCAGCGGATCGTCGACACGAGCGTGGCGCGAACCCGGCTCGAGCTGGCGGACGCCAACATGGTCGACGGCTACGTCGACGCGAACAAGCTCGACGAGCTGGTGCGCAGGTTCGGGCTCGTCCGCGACACCAGCGGCCGCATCACACTGCGCGCCACAACCTTCCCGACCGGCACGATCACACGCATCGCGGCCGCCGACACCGTTCTCACCGCCCTGGACCTCGCCGGTTCGTTGGACACCCGCGAACGAAGCGTCGGCATAGACGCCCTGACCGACGCCCTGGAGAAGCCGCGTGGCTGACCGTCCCACGATCACCGTCCCGACGCCGGCGGGCGGATGGCTCGCACCCTGGCCCAACGTCGCCGAGATCGCTGCAGCCTTGCCGCACACCGCATGGACCCTCGTCGGTGGGCTGATGACCCAGCTCCACACGATCCACCACGGCCTGGACGTCGTCCGCCCGACCAACGACGTCGACATCGTGCTGCACGTGGAAACTACCCGCGGTCTGCCTGCCCACGCCTCACGCGTGCTCGAGTCGCTCGGATACCAGATGCTCACGTCGATCGACCCGCGCGAGCGCACCGCGCACCGGTTCGTCCGCGGAACCGACCGCGTCGACCTGGTCACCAGCGGGCCCGACGTCGTCGACGTACTCGTCGCCGACCACGCCGCGCCCTGCGTGGTCGAGCCGCTTCGTGGCCGCGACCTCGTCACCATCGAGGGCGGCACCCAGGCGCTGCGCCGAACCGTCAACGCAGGTCTGGTCATCGACGCAGACCCGACGACGATCAGCGTGCCGAACGTGTTCGGGGCACTCGTCCTCAAGGCCGCCGCCTACCGGACCGACTCACGCGATCGCGAACGCCACCTGCAAGACGCCGCCGCGCTGCTGTGCTGCCTGGACGACCCGTTCGCCGCGCGCGAGACTTTCGCCGGGTCAGACCGCCAACGCATCGCCACGCTCCCCCGAAACCTGCCCGACGACTCCCGCAACTGGAACGCGATCCCGCGCGAAGCCCGTCGTGAAGGCCAGACAGCACTGCGCATCCTCGCCAGCTGACGACGACCGCGCTGGGGTGTCGCGCGTCAGACTGAGTGGCAGGGCCCGTAGCTTGCGGGTCTGACCAGGACCAGGAGTCGACCGGCCGGTGACCTGCTGGGTGCGCAACTGGGGGCTCACCGCACTGACCGACGGCGGACGCCGACGCACGCCCGCGCGCAGATTTCGTAGGTCCGGCCTTTCGTCGTTTCGGGGTGGGGCCGGGTGGTCGGCCGGTGCGCCCGGTTCTCAGGCCAGAGCCCGGGTCAGACAGGCCGACCCGGGCTCGGAGCTCAGCGCGACTCGCTTCGCGTAGGCGGTGAACTCCGTGATGGACCACCAGCGGTCGGCGCTGCCGGTGTTGACCGCCTTGACGTGGCGAGCGGTCTGCGCGAGGAACGACGCCTCCCGGGTCGGCTGGGCGTCGCCCACGATGGCGGCGACCTTCGTCCAGTCGGCACTGTCCGAGGACACGTAGACGTCGGCGCTTCGGGCGTAGTCGTCCGCGTTGGTGTCGGAGTCGAGCTCGGCGGTGCGCGGTCACAGCATGTCTCTCGTGAGGCCCAGGGTGCGCATCGACTGCATCCAGCACCTCCACGTGCGTCAGCCCCGCCCTCGCATCCGTCTCACCAGCTATACCCTGACCGTTCGACTGCGTGACGGTTCTGGAGTCCACGGTCCGGCGATTCTGGAACTGAGCATCCGGCAGTTCTGGAGTTTATGGCCCGGTGGTTCTGGATCTCGGCTAGTCTTGCCTGGTGAGCGACTCGACCGGCCACCTGGTACCCAGACGGATTCTTGACGTGGCTCTCCAGCGCCACGCCGAGAGCCCTGTCCTCCTTCTGGAAGGCCCCCGCGCCGTCGGGAAGTCAACCCTGCTGAGGCAGCTGGCCGAACGCGTCGGGGGCCGGATCCTGGATCTCGACGACCTCGACACCCGGACGGCCGTCGCGCGCGACCCAGCCACGATGATCGACGGCGACCAGGTGGTCCTTATCGACGAGTACCAGCACGCAGCGGTCGTCCTCGACGCGATCAAGGCGAGACTCAACACCACCGGGCGCCCAGGTCAGTTCATCCTCACCGGCTCGGCGCGCCACGAGGCGCTGCCACGGGCAGCGCAGGCCCTTACCGGACGCCTCCAGCGGCTTCCCGTCCTGCCGCTCGCCCAGTCCGAACTCCGTGACGTCCGCGCGGACTTGCTGCCTCGACTCCTGACCGATCCAGACGCCGTCGTCGCGGCCGCTGCACGGCCCACATCCACCACGACACGCGATGACTACGCAGCCATGGTCGCGCGCGGCGGCTTCCCCATGGCTCGTGCCGCCGCGACCGACCGCGCCCGTGGGCGCTGGATCGACGATTATGTGGGCCTCACCCTCGAGCGTGACGCTCAGGAGCTGTCGAAGGTTCGCCAAGCCCACACCCTTCCGCTCATCCTTGAACGGGCAGCCGGCCAGACCGCTCAGGTTCTCAACACCGCCCGGATGGCCCACGCGACGGGCATCGACGGCAAGACCGCGCGGGATTACCTCCGCCTGCTCGAGGCCGTCTTCCTGCTGCGCATCCTGCCCGCGTGGGATCGCACCCTGACCAAGCGAACCAATGCCCGCCCCAAGGTCCACATGCTCGACACCGGCGTCTCCTCTCGTCTGCTGCGCCTGACGCCAGAGAAGCTCGCCCGTCGCGAGCCAGCCGCGCTCACCGAGTTCGGCCATGCGCTGGAGACCTTCGCCGTCGGGGAGATCCTCAAGGAAGCCAGTTGGACTGACGACATCGTCGACCACGGGCATTGGCGCACCCGCGACGACGAGGAAGTCGACCTCGTTCTCGAGTCCGACGACGGAGGCATCATCGGCTTCGAGATCAAGGCAGCGGCCCGCACCTCCCGCGACGACTTCGCCGGCCTCCGCAAGCTCCGCGACACCCTCGGGGCGACGTTCGTCGCTGGCGTCGTGCTCTACACGGGTCCGCGGAGCTACACGTACGACGACCGCCTCCATGTCATGGCGATCGACCGCATCTGGACCCCGTAGTCCCGAAGCCTGCCTGAACCCACTGCTGCACTACTGATGCGACACCCCGCGGACACCGACGAACGCCCACGAGCGCGAACCCGCCGTTCAGACCCTGTTCCGGCACGTCACAATCGCTTCGGGACGAAGAGGTCGCAGGTTCAAATCCTGTCACCCCGACCAGCCGAAAAGGGCCGCTGACCTGGGCGTACGCTCATGTCAGCGGTTCAACGGCGGCGTCACGTCAGGCACGGGCGCCCTCCTTCAGGTCCGGGATCTCGTCGGGGCGCACGAGCTCGCGCCCCACGAGGGTGGTGACCAGCGCGTCCCAGCGGTCGGGGGCGATCCGTGCCTGCAGGTCCGCCAGCGCCCTGGGGATCGTGGTCGTGGGCACGCCGTCGACGTCGGTCAGGTCTTCGTCGGTGATGTCGGCGCGGCGTTCCAGCACCATCCAGTCCGGAAGGGTCCGGCGCACGCGACGCCGAGTTCCCACGCGCACCTGCCGGGGGTTGAACTGACCGACCTCCAGCAAGTCGAGGACCGACTCGCGCTGTAGGAACGCGCCCGGCCCGGCGAGGGCGACAGCGACTGCCGGCTCGGTGCGGCGGGCCGTCGGAACGTCCAGGTGGGTGTAGACGCCCTGACCGTAGGAGCGCAGCACGCCTCGCACTGCCAACTTGCGCACCTCCACCGCGGGCACGCCAGCGTCTTCTGCCTCGGCGACGGTGACGACGCCGTGATTGCTCGCGGCGATCTCCCACAGGTCATGCCGATACCCCACAGCCCACCTCCACTGCCAATACCGTACCACTGGCGGTACGGGTTTGACCGCCAGAGGCTCATCCTCACTTCGCCCCCCCGTCGCCGTGAAACGGCACGGGCGCACGGTGGGGTTCTTCATCCCGGCGAAAGCTGACCTGTCAGCTGAC
This sequence comes from Isoptericola sp. GX10416, assembly GCF_056590155.1. NCBI lineage: Bacteria > Bacillati > Actinomycetota > Actinomycetes > Micrococcales > Promicromonosporaceae > Isoptericola > Isoptericola sp. GX10416. The sequence goes on from NZ_JBWPVO010000011.1 coordinate 137,286, forward strand.
GTCGCCGCGCTCCAGTGCGCGGTGGCCAAGCTGGCGGCGTTGATCGACGAACACGGTCTGGACGTCGAGGACCTGATGGAAGACCCCAAGGCCGCTCGCCGCGAGACGAGGCGGTAGTGCAGATCGACAGCAGCATCATCCTGGATGTGAACGTCCTCCTGCGCGTCGTGCTGGACGAGAGGGCGCGCCACCCTGGCCACCGAGCACGCCGGACACGTCGCGTTCTACCCCCCCCCGGCCGGTTGCCTACGACGACGTCCGCCTTCGACGAGGAGTTCTACGCAGCCAAACGAAGCGGGTGCAGATCTACCTCGCCGAGGATGTCCCGCGTCAGACTGAGTGGCAGGGCCCGTTGCTTGCGGGTCTGACCAGGACCAGGAGTCGACCGGCCGGTGACCCGCCGGGGGCGCAACTGAGGGCTCACCGCACTGACCGACGGCGGATGCCAGCGGACCCTCACGTGCAGAATCTCGCCGTACCGACGGCGTCCGAGCACGTCCGAGTTGATTCGGGACGAAGAGGTCGCAGGTTCACATCCTGTCACCCCGACCAGTCGGAGGCACGGCGCTCGTCGCATTGGACCTCGCCAGCTCTCTCGATCCCCGTGGCCGCACGGCCGGGCTGAACGCGCTCACCACCGCTCTGGAGCGAGTGCGTGGCCGACCGTCCCACGATCGCCATCCCCACGCCGCCAGAGGGATGGCTCGCACCCCTGGCCCACGTCGCCGGATCGCCGCCGCCTGACCAAAGGGGTGACTGCGGTGGTCCCCTGCCTGCGTAGGGCAGAATCGCGTCGTGCTTCTGACGTTGTCGACGACTCACCGACCCGCCTCGGACCTGGGGTATCTGCTGTTCAAGCACCCCGATCGTGTCCAGGAGTTCAAGCAGTCGTTCGGCAAGGCCACCGTCTTCTACCCCGAGGCGAACGACGAGCGCTGCACTGTCGCGGTGCTGCTCGAGATCGACCCGGTGCGGCTCGCGCGTTCGGCAGGCAAGCGCAGTCCGGACTTCTCGCTCGCGCAGTACGTGAACGACCGGTCGTACGCGGCGTCGTCGATGCTCGGTGTGGCGGTCGCGAACGTGTTCAGCACCGCACGCAGCGGACGCGGCGACTCCCGGCAGGCCGTCGCGGACGCTGCGATCCCGCTGGAGATCACCATCCCGGTCCTGCCCTGCAGGGGCGGCCCTGACATCGCTCGCCGGATCTTCGGACCGCTCGGCTGGATCGTCGATGCCGAACCGATCCCGCTGGACGGACGGTTCCCAGAGTGGGGCGAGTCGAGGTACGTGCGCCTGACGTTGACGGGCACTCTCCGCCTCGCCGACGCCTTGAACCAGCTTCACGTGCTGCTGCCCGCGATGGACGAGGCGAAGCACTATTGGCAGAGCGACGACGAGGTGGACAAGCTGCTGCGCTCCGGGGAGGGCTGGCTTGCCACGCACCCGGACCGCGAGCTCATCACGCGCCGCTACCTGGGTCACCGGTCGTCGCTGGCCGGCCGAGCGCTCGAGCGCCTGGCCGAGCTGGGTGACGACGTCGTCGAGGACCTCGAGCCCGCGGCGGACGAGGAGGTCACGCAACCGCCCGAGAAGCGCGCCTCGCTCAACACCCAGCGCCACGAGGCCGTGCTCGCGGCACTCTCGGAGCTGCAGGTGCGGACGGTGATCGACCTGGGCTGCGGGCCTGGGGCGTTCCTCGACAAGCTTGTGCGCGAGCCGTCGTTCACGCGCATCGCCGGGGCGGACGTGTCGGCTCGTTCGCTGCAGATCGCGGCTCGTCGCCTGCGTGTCGACCGGATGAGCGAACGGCAGTCCGAGCGCCTCGAGCTGTTCCAGGGCGCGCTGACCTACGAGGACTCCCGGTTCTCCGGGTTCGACGCTGCGGTACTGATGGAGGTCGTCGAGCACGTCGACCCGCCACGCCTCGCCGCGCTGGAACGTGTCGTCTTCGGTGCAGCGCGCCCCGGTGCCGTCCTGGTGACGACGCCGAACTCCGAGTACAACCCGAACTACGAGGGACTGACCGGCATGCGCCACCCGGACCACCGCTTCGAGTGGACCCGTGCCGAGTTGCAGGACTGGGCGGCGGGGGTCGCCGCCGCGTACGACTACTCGGTCGAGCTGCGTGGCGTCGGCGACGTCGACCCCGAGCGCGGCACCAGCACCCAGATGGCGGTGTTCCTCCGTGGCTGAGACGACCACCCGCCAGATCTCCGTGCCCTCGACGGGCCTGGTGCTGCTCGTCGGCGTGTCCGGCAGCGGCAAGTCGACGTTCGGCGCGCGGCACTTCAAGCCCAGCCAGGTGATCTCCTCGGACTTCTGCCGTGCTCTGGTGTCCGACGACGAGAACGACCAGGCCGCCACCCCGGACGCGTTCGACGTCCTGCACTACATCGTCGGCACCCGCCTGCGCCGCGGACTTCTCACCGTCGTCGACGCGACCAACGTGCAGCGCGGCTCTCGCGCGTCGCTGGTCAGGCTCGCGAAGGACCACGACGTGCTCGTCGACGCCGTCGTGCTGGACGTGCCCGCGTCCGTCGCCGTCGAGCGCAACGCGTCCCGACCCGATCGTGACTTCGGCCCGCACGTCATCACCCGCCAGCACCGCGACCTCAAGCGGTCTCTGCGGGGTATCCGCAAGGAGGGGTTCCGCCGTGTCCACGTGCTGACTGAGACCGAGGTCGACACCGTCGAGATCGGCCGCGAGAAGCCGTGGAACGACCGCACCGAGCTGCACGGTCCGTTCGACATCATCGGTGACGTGCACGGCTGCGCCGACGAGCTGCGCACCCTGCTGGGCAAGCTCGGCTACGTGATTGCGTCAGACGCCGACGGTCGCGCCGTCGGGGCGTCGCACCCCGAGGGCCGCACCGCCGTGTTCGTCGGCGACCTGGTCGACCGCGGCCCCGACACCCCGGGTGTGCTGCGCCTGGTCATGGGCATGGTCGCCGCGGGGACCGCGCTGAGCGTGGCCGGCAACCACGAGGCCAAGCTCGTGCGTGCGCTCAAGGGTGCCAAGGTCCAGGTCACTCACGGCCTCGGCGAGTCCCTGGCCCAGCTCAAGGCCGAGGGCGAGGACTTCACCGCGTCTGCTCTGGCGTTCATGGACGGCTTGATCAGCCACTTCGTGCTCGACGGCGGCCGCCTGGTCGTCGCGCACGCGGGACTCAAGGAGGCCTTCCACGGTCGAACGTCCGGCCGCGTCCGCTCGTTCGCGCTGTACGGCGACACCACCGGCGAGACCGACGAGTACGGCCTGCCCGTGCGCTACCCCTGGGCGCGGGAGTACCGGGGCAAGGCGATGGTCGTCTACGGCCACACCCCGGTCCTGGAGCCGGAGTGGGTCAACCACACCATCTGCCTGGACACCGGCGTCGTGTTCGGGGGCCGGCTCACCGCGCTGCGCTACCCGGAGAAGGAGATCATCCAGGTTCCTGCGCTGCGCGAGTACTACGAACCGGTGCGACCGCTCGCCGCTCCGGTCCCCGACCGCGAGCCCACCGCCCTGAGCATCGACGACGTCACCGGCACCCGCTGGCTGTTCACCGAGCACGCTGGCAAGGTCAAGATCCCTGAGGAGAACGCCGCGGCCGCGCTCGAGGTCATGAGCCGGTTCGCCGTCGATCCGCGCTGGCTCGTCTACCTGCCGCCCACCATGTCGCCGGCACCGACGTCGAGCCTCGACGGGTTCCTCGAGCACCCCGATCAGGCGTTCGCCGCGTACGCCAAGCAGGGTGTCACCGAGGTCGTGTGCGAGGAGAAGCACATGGGCTCGCGCGCCATCGCCGTCGTCGCGAAGGACGCCGACGCGGCCGCCAAGCGGTTCGGCATCGCCGACGGCTCCACCGGCGTCGTCTACACCCGCACCGGCCGGGCGTTCTTCCCCGAACCGCTCGGCGGCGACCTCGTCGCCCGGCTGCGTACCGCCGTCGGACCGCTGTTCGACGACCTCGACACCGACTGGCTCGCCCTCGACTGCGAGCTGCTGCCGTGGTCGGCCAAGGCACTCGGGCTGATCAAGGAGCAGTACGCGTCGGTCGGTGCGGCCGCCCACGCGGCCTTGCCGGCAGCGACCGCCGTCCTGGACGTCGCTGCCGCGCGGGGGCTCGACGTCGGGCCGCTGGCCGAGCGCGTCGCACGACACACCGCGAACGCCGAGGCCTACCGCGAGGCCTTCGCGGCCTACGTCCACCCGACAGCCGGGCTCGACGGCGTCACGCTCGCGCCGTTCCAGATCCTCGCCGCGGAAGGACGCCAGCTCGCCACCACCGAGTCCCACCGCTGGCACCTGGAGAAGATCGGCCAGCTCACCGACCCGCTCATCACCCACACCCGGCACCGGTTCGTCGACCTGGCGTCGGAGCAGGACAGGGCCGACGCCACCCGATGGTGGCTCGGCCTCACCGCAGCCGGTGGGGAAGGCATGATCGTCAAGCCGGTGGCGCCCGGACGCAGGATCCAGCCCGGGCTCAAGGTCCGCGGCCGTGAGTACCTGCGCATCGTCTACGGCCCCGACTACACCGACTCCCTGGAGGTGCTGCGCGATCGGCGCCTCGACAAGAAGCGCGTCCTCGCGCTGCGCGAGCACGGTCTGGGGCTCGAAGCCCTCGACCGGTTCGTGAGGAACGAGCCCTTGTGGTCCGTGCACCAGATGGCGTTCGCCGTGCTGGCGCTGGAGTCCGAGCCGGTCGACCCACGTCTCTAGACCTGCTGCTCGATCGGACCAGGCTGCGGCGCCGCCTGGCGTAGCGTGACCGCATGACATCGCGTCCCTCCGCGCCCGAGGTCCCCGACCGTCCCGACGACCTCGCGGACGCCCCGGCGGTCGACGCGTTCGTCACCGCCCGCCCGCAGCTCTTCGGCATCGCCTACCGCATGCTGGGCAGCGTCGCCGAGGCGGAGGACGTGCTGCAGGAGGCGTGGATCCGGTGGCAGGGCACTGACCGGACCCGCGTCGAGAACCCGGCCGCGTTCCTCACCACCATCGTGACGCGCCTCGCGATCAATGCGACGACGTCGGCGTACGCCCGGCGCGAGACGTATGTGGGGCAGTGGCTGCCGGAGCCTGTCGACACGACCGCCGACCCGGCCCTCGGCGCCGAACGTGCCGAGGCGCTCGAGACGGCGGTGCTCGTCCTGCTCGAGCGACTCACTCCGGTCGAGCGCGCCGTCTACGTGCTGCGCGAGGCCTTCGCCTATCCCTATCGCAGCGTCGCGGAGATCTTGGACCTGAGCGAGGCGAACACGCGCCAGCTCGCCCGCCGGTCCCGCGAGCGCCTCGGCACCCGCGACGCGGTCACGGTCGACCCGGCCGAGCACCGCCGTCTGCTCGCCGAGTTCGTCGCGGCGGCGCGCGACGGCGATCTGGGCCGCTTCGAGCAGTTCCTCGCCGAAGGTGTGGTTGCGCGCACGGACGGCGGCGACCGCGTGCACGCCGCCCGCGTCGAGCTGGTCGGCCCGGCACGGGTGGCGTCGTTCTTCGACAAGATCTGGCACAAGTACTGGTCTGGCGCCGAGGTGCGCATCGTCGAGGCGAACGGGTTGCCGGCGCTGCTCCTGCAGGACGGGTCGTCCGCGGCGCTCGTGGCGCTCGACGTGGGCCGGGACGGCATCCGGCGGGTGTTCGCCCAGGTGAATCCGGACAAGCTCGAAAGGTTCGCCGAGACCGTCTGACCGGTCGACGACGGTCACCGCGCCGCCGTCGACCGGTCGCCGGAGTCAGTCCCGCGAGCCGCCCAGCCACTCGTCGAACGTCACCGTTCCGCGCGGCCCCTCGCCGTCGGGCAGCAGCGCCCCGCCCCGGAAGTCGGCACCGGTGCCGGGGAAGTCGACCGGCAGCACCCACCGCCGTCGGCCCTGCGCACGGAGCAGCCGCCGCGCCATGTCCACCATCTGCTCCTCCCGCGGCCCAGCGATCTCCGGCGCGCGCCCCTGGGCCGGGCCGGCGGCGACCTCGGCCAGGTACGCACCCACCTCGGCCGCGGCGACCGGCCGGCACCGCATCCGCGGCATGATCCCGACCGGACCCGGGACCTGCCCGAGCACCTGCCCGGGGAACTCGTGGAACTGAGTCGCCCGCACCACCGTCCAGGGCACGCTCCCGCCGCGCACCACCTCCTCCTGCGCCGCCTTGGCGCGGTAGTACCCGTACCCCGCGGCCCGATCGACGCCCACAATCGAGAGCAGCACGTGGTGCCCGACGCCGGCCCTCGCCCCGGCGGACAGCAGGTTGCGCGAGGTGGTGGTGAAGAAGTCCGTGGCCACCTTCTCCTTCAGGCTCGTGACGTTGAGCGTGTCGACGACGGCGTCCGCACCCTCGAGCGCGGCGTCCAGCCCGTCCCCGGTCGCCACGTCGACGCCCCGGCTGCGCGCCAGCACCACGGCCTGGTGCCCACCGCGCTCCAGCGCGTCCACCACGTGACGCCCGACGACTCCGGTCCCACCCGCGACGGCGATCCTCATGCTGTTCATCCTCCTGGTCCGTCCTGCTGCTGACACCCTGACGACCACGCAGCACCCCGAGTCGTGACAGTCTGTGAGGCAGCTCACCCAGGACCACCAAGGAGGACCGATGGAGCCGATCGTCGTCGTCGGGGGCGGGTTCGCCGCCGCCCGCGCCACCCAGACGCTGCGCGAGGAGGGGTACGACGGAGACCTCGTGGTGCTCACGGGCGAGGCCGTCCCGCCCTACGAGCGCCCGCCGCTGTCCAAGGACTACCTGCGCGGCGAGGCCGGCTCGGAGGCCCTGTTCCCCCTCGACGCCGACTGGTACGCCGACCACGGCGTCGACCTGCGGACGTCCACGTCCGCAGTCGGGCTCGACGTGGGCAGCAGCAGCGTCGAGACGGCGCCCGGCGGGTCGCTGCGGTACTCGCGCCTGCTGCTCGCCACCGGCTCGCGGGTGCGCCGCCTCGAGGTCCCCGGCACCGACCTCACCGGCGTGCACCACCTGCGCACCGTCGTCGACGCCGACCGCCTGCGGGAAGCCCTGAGCGGTGACGGCCCGGTCGTCGTCGTCGGCGACGGCTGGATCGGGATGGAGGTGGCGGCGTCGGCCCGGCAGCTCGGCCGCGACGTCACCGTGGTCGGCAGGGCGCCGCACCCGCTGCACGGCCTCGGCGCGCGGGTGGGCGAGATCTTCGCGACCCTCCACCAGGAGAACGGCGTCCGGCTGCTCCGCGAGACCTCCGTGACCGCCCTGACCGGCTCCGGCCGGGTGACCGGCGTGGAGCTCGACGACGGCTCCACGATCGAGGCGAGCACCGTCGTCGTCGGCGTCGGCGTCACGCCGCAGTGCGACCTGGCCGGGGCCGCGGGCATCGAGCTCCGGTCGGCGGCCGACGGCGGAGGGATCGCCGTGGACGGCAGCCTCCGGACGTCCGCGCCCGGCGTCTGGGCGGCCGGCGACATCGCCTCCGTGCCGTCTCCCCGCTACGGCCGGCCGCTGCGCGTCGAGCACTGGGCGTTCGCCGACGAGACGGGCAAGCACGCCGCCCGCTCGATGCTCGGTGCTGGCGACGCCTACGACGTGCTGCCGTACTTCTTCACCGACCAGTTCGACCTCGGCATGGAGGTCAAGGGCGTCACCGATGGTGAGGTGGTGCTCAGCGGGTCTCCGGAGAACCGGGAATGCGTCGCGTTCTGGGTGGACGGCGGCCGCGTGCAGGCGGGGATGGGCATCAACGTCTGGGACCGCATGGACGACGTCGAGGAGCTGATCCGCGCCGACGGTCCCGTCGACCGGAACACGCTGGAGACGTTCGTCTGAGCGGACCGGGCACCCCGGGCCTGTCCCGTCGTCCGATGCGGCGGGCCCGGTCACTTCGTGCGCGGCCGGTAGGGTCGGTGCGTGCCCCGCACCCGCTCACTGGTCGCCGGAACAGCCGTGCTCGTCGCGCTCGTGGCCCTCGTCCTGGCCGCCCCGGTCGTCTGGCTGGAGCTGGACAGCCCCCCGGAGCCGCCGGTCTCGGCCCTCGCCGACCTGCCGGACGACGCGCTGGTGACCGCGATCGACAAGGGCTGCGGGTCCGGCGGATGCTGGCTCGAGGTCTCGGTGAACCCCGGGCACGGGACCCCGCAGGAGCTGGCCGACGAGGTCGCCCCGGGCGGCACGGTCTGCGGGTTCCGCAGCGTCGTCGACCTGCGCAGGGTGTGCACCTGGACCTCGGAGGTGGGCCCCACCGACGTGCGGTTCAGCGTCATGTACGACCGGTACCTCGATCTCTGAGGCACACCCGATACGGGCCGCTCAGAGACGCTCGCGACACGCAGCGGCCGGTCAGGCGTCCCGCCGCGAGCGCACCGCAGCCGCCAGGACCTCCAGGAGCTCCGCCGTCGTGCCCCAGTCCATGCACTTGTCCGTGACGGACTTGCCGTACACGAGCGAGTCCAGCGGTCCGGGCTTCTGCGCGCCCGCCTCGATGAAGCTCTCCAGCATGAGTCCCGAGATCCCCTGCTCACCGCCGGCGAGACGCTCGGCGAGCTCCCGCACCACCTCGGCCTGGCGCACGTGGTCCTTGCCGGAGTTGCCGTGCGAGGCGTCCACGATCACGCCCGCCTCGACCGCTCCGCCCAGGCCGGAGGTGCGGGCCACGCCCAGCGCCGCCGCGACGTCGTCGGACCCGTAGTTCGGGCCACCGCGCCCGCCCCGCAGGATGACGTGGCAGTCCGGGTTGCCGGCGGTCTCGACGGCGGCCGCACGGCCCTCGGCGTCCGCCCCGAAGAACGTGTGCTCGTTCGCGGCGGTGATGCAGCCGTCCACCGCGATCTGGACGTCGCCGTCCGTGGCGTTCTTGAACCCGACCGGCATCGACAGCCCCGACGCGAGCTGGCGGTGCACCTGCGACTCCGCGTTGCGCGCCCCGATCGCGCCCCACGTCACGGCGTCGGCGATGTACTGCGGGGACGTCGGCTCGAGGAACTCGCACGCGGCCGGCACCCCGGCGTCCAGCACGCCGAGCAGCACCTCGCGGGCCAGGCGCAGGCCGTGGTGCACGTCGTGCGTGCCGTCCAGGTGCGGGTCGTTGATGAGGCCCTTCCACCCGACCGTGGTGCGCGGCTTCTCGAAGTAGACACGCATGACGACGACGAGGTCGTCCGACAGCTCCCGGGCGAGCGGCGCGAGACGGCGCGCGTAGTCGAGCGCGGCGGCCGGGTCGTGCACCGAGCAGGGCCCGACGATCACGACGAGACGGTCGTCCTCGCCGCGCAGCACGTCACGGACCTCACGGCGCGACGTCGTCACGAGATCGCTGCGAGTGGTCCCCAGCGGCAGGTTCGCGCGCATCGTCCGCGGGGCGGGCAGGGGATCGAGCGCACGGACGCGCAGGTCAGAGGTCTCGGCCATCAGGTCAGTATCGCGCGGGCGGGTGGCGGTGTGCGCGTCGGGCACGGTCGTGGGACTCATCGGGGCTCCTGGTCGTGGCGGTGGTCGGCGGGTGCGGCGGTCCGGCGGCGTCGCCGGAGGCGGTCCGATCCCGACCGGAAGCCCCGACGACAAAGGGCCCGGACGCGCGTCGCGTCCCAGGCCCTGTGCTGGCTCCGGTGGAAGGTGTCGGTCAGGCGCGAGCCCGCCGAGCTCCCAGCGGAGCCAGCGTAAAGCGCCAATACCAACGGATGTCCACGGCCCTGACAGTACGCGCGGCCGCGCGGACCGTCCAGCGGTGTCCACCATCCGGTCCCCGGTACGGTCGGCGCATGCCGATCCCCGAGTTCGTCGCCGCCCTCCGCGCCCAGGTCGGGACCGCACCGCTGTGGCTCCCCGGGGTGACCGCCGTCGTGCACGACGACGCCGGGCGCCTGCTGCTGGGACAGCGCGCGGACAACGGGCTGTGGGCGCTGGTCAGCGGGATCCTGGAGCCCGGCGAGGAGCCCGCGCGCGGGCTCGTGCGCGAGGTCCTCGAGGAGACCGGCGTCGAGGTGGAGGTGCAGGCCCTGGCGGCGGTCTCCACGACGCCCGAGGTCGTCTACCCGAACGGCGACCGCAGCTCGTACCTCGACCTGTGCTTCCTCGCGCGCCCCGTCTCGGCGGCGTCCGCCGCCGCCGCGCACGTCGCCGACGACGAGTCCGTCGCGGTGGCGTGGTTCGCCCCGGACGCCCTGCCCGACGACGTCGCCCCCTCGTCGCGCCGTCGGCTCGCGGCGGCCGAGCGGTACCGGGCCGACCCCGGCGCGGGCACCGTCTTCGCGCGGTGACCCACCCCGAGGGGCCCGGCCGTCAGCGTCCGTAGAGCTCGACGAAGTTGCGCAGGATGCGCATCGGCCAGGTCACCGGGCGTGCGGCGGCCCGGGTGACGACGTCGTCGGCCTCGGAGGCCGCGAAGTACCCGTAGTCGCGGTAGACCTCCACGCGCTGGGTGAGGCCCGCGAGGTCGAGCTCGGGGTGGAACTGCGTCGCGTACAGGTGGGACCGCAGCCGGAACATCTGGACCGGCGCGCGGGGCGAGAACGCGAGCCGCACGGCGCCGGGGGGTAGGGCTCGCATGCCCTCCTTGTGCCCGACGAACGCCGTGAACGCGGGCGGCAGCCCGGCCAGCAGCGGGTCCGCGAGGCCCTCCTGGGTCAGCTCGACCGTCGTCAGGCCGACGGCCTCGCCGTAGCGCCGGTCGACGACGCCCCCGGCGTACGTGCCGAGGGTGCCGACGCCGTAACAGGCACCGAGGAACGGGAAGTCCCGCTCCACGACCTCGTCGAGCAGGGTGACGAACTCCCGCTCGACACGGAGCTGCACCGCGGACTTCTGCGCGTCCGGGTCGGAGGAGTTGAACGGGCCGCCGCCCACGAGGATGCCCGAGTACGCGTCGAGGTCGATCGCGGGCATCGGGCCGGCCTCCAGGCGGACCCGGTGGACCTGCTCCGCGGGGAGGCCGCCGTACCGGCAGAACGCCTCGTACTCGCTGTCGGCGGCGGCGTCCTCGGCACGCGTGCCCAGGAGCAGGAACGGCTTCATGGCCGCAGGCTATGCGCGCCTTCCGGGCGCCGCTCGCCGCCGTCGACCGGGCGCCGGGCCCAGAACGACGCGAGGACCGCCCCGGAGACGTTGTGCCACACGGAGAACAGCGCGGCAGGCAGGGCCGCCGCCGGCGAGAAGTGCGCCGTCGCCAGCGCCGCGGAGAGACCCGAGTTCTGCATCCCGACCTCGATGCTCACCGCACGCCGGGCGCTCTCGTCGAGCCGGGCGGCGCGCGCGGCGCCGTAGCCCAGCGCGATCCCCACGGCGTTGTGGACGACGACGGCGAGCGCCAGCAGCGCTCCCGTGGCCAGCACGGCGTCGGCGTTCGCCGCGACGATGCCGGCCACCACGACGACGATCCCGGTCACTGACACCAGCGGCAGGTAGGGCAGCAGGTACCGCTCCACCAGGCCGCCGGCGAAGGTGCGGACGAGCAGGCCCGCGAGGACGGGGAACAGCACGATCTGCACGATCGAGGTCATGAGGGAGCCGTAGGTGACGTCGAGCTGGGACCCCGCGAGCCACAGCACGAGCACCGGCGTGAGCAGCGGGGACAGCAGGGTCGACACCGCGGTGAGCGTCACCGACAGGGCGGTGTCGCCCCGGGCGAGGTACACGATGACGTTGGACGCCGTGCCGCCCGGGGCCGCACCGACCAGGATCATGCCGACCATCGCGGCGTCCTGCAGGCCGAACGCGGTGCCGATCGCCCAGGCCACCAGCGGCATGACCGTGAACTGCGCGACGACGCCGACCAGCACCGACCACGGCCGCCGGGCCACGAGCCCGAAGTCCGCGCCGCGCAGCGTCAGCCCCATGCCGAACATGATGATCCCGAGGAGCAGGGGGATGTGGCCGGCGATGGGGGCGAGCGTCGTCGGGGCCAGCAGCCCGGCCACTCCTCCGAGCACCACGATCACCGCGAACCACCGGCCTGCCAGCTCAGCCACCTTGCGCATGCCGCCGCACCCTACCGGCACGCAGGTCGAGCCTGCCGGGACCCGGTCGGGATCTCGACAGGCTCGACCGGCTCGACCGGCGTCAGGTCCAGCGGAACAGGCGGATCGCGAGCGGCAGCAGGACCGCCGTGTACGCCAGCATCACGACGTACTGCAGCAGCGGGAACCCCTCGCCGAACCAGCCGGTGTCCATGGCCTGCGCGGCCGCACCCATCGGGGTGAACTGGCCGATCTGCCGCACGATGTCGGGCATGATCGGGCCTGGCGTCCACAGCCCCGCCAGGAACAGCAGCGGGAAGTAGACGAGGGAGGCGACGGCGTTCGCCGTCGAGGGCTTGTTCACCACCGCGGACAGGAGCATGCCCAGCGAGAACAGCGAGAGCATCCCCAGCACGAACGCGCCGAGGACGACGCCGAGCTGGGTGGGCTGGACGATGCCGAACAGCGCCTGCGCCACGCCGAGGGCCAGCGCCACCCCGATGAACGTGGTGGCGACGTTGATGGCCAGGTGCGCCACGATGATCGCCTGCGGCCGCATCGGCGTCGTCGACATTCGCCGTAGCACGCCCTTGTCACGGAAGGTCGCGAACGTGACCGGCAGCGACAGGATCGCGAGCGTGCCGATCGCCATGGCGAGGACGGTGGGCAGGTATGTCGCGATGGGCGTCACGCCGTACCAGAGCGAGTCCTGCGGGGCGTCGGTGATCGGCTCGCGCATCCCCGGGATGCCGAACCCGACGCCGACGAGGAGCACGGTGGGGAAGAGCACCCCGAAGAACACGGACGACGAGTCGCGCAGCCAGACGGCGGTCTCGGTGCGCAGCAGGCGGCCGAACCCGCGCCAGCCGGTGCCGGACGGGCGCACCCGCGTGGGGGTGGCGGTAGCGGTGGCGGTCATGACCGGCCTCCTTCGAGGACGAGAGTGGTGTCGGTGGGCGCGTCGGCGTCGCCGGTCCCCGTGCTGTAGGCGCGCCCGGTGTGGGCGAGGAACACGTCCTCGAGCGACCTGGCGACGGTGCGGACGTCGTCGGGCACGAGGTCCGCACCGGCGAGGGCCGGCACGAGGGCGAACAGGACCCGGCGGGTCCCGGTGACGACGACCTCGTCCGGCGAGGTCTCGGCGAGGTCGACCCGCGCGACCTCGGGGTCGTTGTCGGCGAGCTGCTCGAGCACGTCGCGTGCCCGGCCGGCGTCGTCGGGGGCGAACCGCAGCACCACGGTGCTGTCGTCGTCGAGGGCGTCGATGAGCCCCTGGGGCGTGCCCTCGGCGACGACGTTCCCGGCGTCGATGATGACGAGCCGGTCGCAGAGCCGCTCGGCCTCCTCCATGAAGTGCGTGACCAGGAGGATGGTGACGCCCGTGGCCCGCACGCGCTCCACGAGCTCCCAGGTGTTGCGCCGGGCCTGCGGGTCGAGCCCGGTGGTGAGCTCGTCGAGGATGGCGATCTCGGGGTTGCCGATCAGGGCGAGCGCGATCGACAGGCGCTGCTTCTGCCCGCCGGACAGCTTGGCGAACCGGCGGTCGGCGTGCGGGGTGAGGTCGAGCATCGCCAGGAGCTCTTCCGGGTCCGCAGGGTTCGCGTAGAACCCGGCGAACAGGTTGAGCGCCTCCCGCACGGTGATCTTGTCGTGCAGCGCCGCCTCCTGGAGCTGCACGCCCAGGATGTCCCGGACTGCGCCGGGGTGGCGCTGGGTGTCGATGCCGCGCACGCGGACGGTGCCTCCGTCGGCGGTGCGCAGTCCGGCGAGAGTCTCCACGGTCGTGGTCTTGCCGGCCCCGTTGGGGCCGAGGATCCCGAAGATCTCCCCGGGCTGGACGGCGAACGACACGTCGTCTACGGCGACCTTGTCGCCATAGGTCTTGCGGAGGTGCGACACCTCCACGATGGGCTTGGCCATCTCTGGCCTCCTTCTCGGGTGGGATACGGACTGGCGGGTCAGGTGAGGCGTGGTCGCACGGCACGGAGCACGTGGTGCGCGACGACGGCGGCCAGGAGCGCGGCGAGGAGCGCGCCGACGAGGCTCACTGCCGCGCCGAGCACCGAGTCGACGGGCTCGTCGCGCAGGGGGATCGCGAAGATGCCGGTGCGGCTCGCAAGGTCGACGAGCACGGCGGGGAGCAGCAGCGGGACGACGGCGAGGGTCCCGCGCCAGGCTCCCCAGCGCCGGTAGCCGCCGTGGACGGCGACACCGACGAGCACGTAGGTGGCGATGACGAACGTCTGGGCGACGACGGTCGCAGCGACGCCGGTCACGGTGTCGAGCGCGAAGGCCCCGCCGGCGCCCTGGTAGGGCCGGTCGAGCCCTTCGAACACCTGCTCCTCAGCGATGCCCAACACCACCGTCAGGACGCCGAACACGAGCCCGCCGACGACGGCGCCGCGAGCGACGCCCTCGACGAGGGACCGGCGGGTCCCCCCGGCGGCCACGTGGGTGCCCAGGAGGGCGGCGGCGACGATGATGCCGACGGCGAACGCCGGCCAGCGAGCGGGGCTCCCCGCGGCGTCGTACGTCAGCCCGTCGGCCACGCCGCCCCAGCGGTCCACGACCAGCGGGGTGGCGATGACGAGCAGGCCCCAGCCGACCCAGAACCAGACCGCGGCCTTGAGCAGGTAGCTCTCCAGCCGCCGCCGTGCCGCGGTGACCGCCCGGCGGTGGGGAGATCTGTCGAGTGTCATGGTGCTCACCTCGTCGGCCGGAGTCGCAGGGTACGCAGGCGCAGGTGCAGCCACGCCGCGGAGAGCACGATGGCGACGGCGGCTCCGGCCATCCCGACGGCGATGGTGCCCGGGCCCTCAGCGGGCAGGAACCCACCGAGCAGGTCGACGGCCCACCCGCTGCGGGTGGACAGCTCCGCGAGACCGAGCAGCGCCAGCGCGGGGACGAGGTGCAGGGTCCCGCGACCGACGCCGTCGACCAGGTAGCCGACGACGACGGCGCACCCGACGAGCACGTAGACCACGACGACCAGGGCCTCGGCGCCGGCCGTCGGCCAGATGCCGGCATCGCCGGTGGCGAGGCCGCCCTCCGGACGCGGCCAGGTCCAGCCGACGGCGCGGAACGTCCCTCGCTCGACCAGCAGCGCGATCGCGTGGAGCACGCCGTAGGCCGGGCCGGTGACACCCGCGGTGATCAGGGCGGCGTCGCGCAGCGCACGGCGAGTACCTCCGGCGGCCAGGTGGGTGGCCAGGATGATCGAGCAGGTGATGACTCCCAGCGTGAACGCGAACCACCGCGCGCTGTACTCGGCGGCGACCAGCACACCGACGTCCATGTGGCCCCCGAACCGGTCGACGACCACGGGGACGGCGGCCGCCGCCACCGTGACGAAGGCCCAGAAGCTCAGCCCGACGACGAGCGACGGGACCAGCATCGACCGGGCCGCACGGCGGGTCGCCCGCCGCTGCACCCGTGCCACCAGCTCCGCCCGCGACGCAGGTGCTGTCGTGGTGACGCTCATCGGCCCGCCCCTGTCCGGCTCGGCTCGGTGAGGCGCACGAAGAGGTCCTGCAGCGGCAGCGAGCCCAGCTCGACGCCGGCAGCTCGCGCGGCGGTGGCCTCGACGTCGTCGGGCGTGCCCTCAAGAGTGACCTGCAGCGTGCCGCCGAGCTGCTGACGGTGCAGCACGCGGCGGTCGCCGGCGAGCCGCTCGACCGCGGACGTCGGCCCGGTGAGGCTGAAGCCGCGCCGGCCCATCTCCTCGGCGGTCTCGGCGAGGAGCACGCCGCCGCGGTCGAGGACGATCACGTCCTCGAAGAGCCGCTCGACCTCCTCGACCAGATGGCTGGAGAGCAGGATGGTGCGGGGATGCTCGGCGTAGTCGGCGAGGATCTCGTCGTAGAACGCGTACCGGGTCGGGGCGTCCATGCCGAGGTAGACCTCGTCGAAGATCGTCAGCGGCGCGCGGGACGCCAGGCCGATGGTGGCGCCCACGGCGGACCGCTTGCCGCGCGACAGGGCGTTGGGCTTCTTGCGGGGGTTCACCTCGAACATGTCGAGCAGCCGCCCCGCGAGCTCCGCGTCCCAGAACGGACGCAGGTCGGCGTAGTACCTGAGGGACTCGGACAGCTTCTCGTCGTCCTGCAGGTCCCCCGACTCGCGCACCAGCTGGACGTTGGAGGTGACCCACGCGTTCTCCCACGGGTCCTCCCACGGGGCGTCGCCGTCGGGCCCGAGGCGCACGGTGCCCGACGTCGGCCGGTTGAAGGCTGCGAGCAGGGTGAGCAGCGTGGACTTGCCGGCGCCGTTGCGCCCGAGGACCCCGGTGATCACGCCGGGTCGGATCGTGAGGTCCACGCCGTCGAGCGCGACGGTCGCCTCGTCCTTGAAGGTCCTGCCGTCGATCGTCATCCGCCGCTGCTTGCCGAACCGGACGACGACGTCGTCCAGCCGGGCGCCGAAGGGCTCGGGGGTCATGACTCCTCCTGAGGGGTCTGGTGGGCGGTGCCGTGGATGTACGCGACGATCTCCTCGGCCGAGATGCCGAGCACGGCCGCCTGGGCGAGCGCGGGGGCGAGGACGTCGTCGTAGTACGCCTGGCGGTGCTGCTCGAGGAGGCGCTCGCGGGCGCCGGGCGCGACGAACATGCCCAGCCCGCGGCGCTTGTAGAGCACGCCCTCCTCGACGAGTCCGGTGAACGCCTTGGCCGCCGTGGCGGGGTTGATCCGGAACGTCGTCGCGAACTGTGTGGTGGACATGACCTGCTCCTCTTCCACGAGTTCCCCGGCGAGGACCTGTGACCGGATCATCTGCGCGATCTGGAGGTAGATCGGCTCGGGCCCGTCGAACATGCGGCCCTCCTCCCGGTACTATGGTCCTGTGGTTCATTACTCGACTAATGAACCACAGGACCTGGGGTGGCGTCAACCCCTGGCGGGCCGCTCGCTGACGCCGTGCCCGACGGCGCGACGTAGCGCCGCGCGTTCCACTGCGCGAGACGTTGTCCACAGGGTCGTGCCGGGGACCTGCGGTTTCGCTACCGTGACTCCGATGTCGCCGTCGACGCCCCTGGTGAAGGAATCCCTGATGCCCCGTACCGCCACCACCTTCGGCGCGGCCGCGCTGGTCGCGCTGCTGCTCGCCGGATGCACCACACCCGACCCGACTCCCACGGACCCCGGGTCGACGGCGCAGGCCCCCTCAAGCCCGGCACCCTCCGCGACCGAGTCCTCCCCCGCCGCGTCACCGACGCCGGTCGTGATCGCGCCCGAGCGGCCGGCCGCGATGGACGACGAGGGGTACCAGGGTGCCGAAGCCGCCGCGAAGTACTTCCTCAGCCTGGACGACTACATGATGAAGACGGGTGACACCGCCGAGTGGGAGGCGATGTCCCACAAGAAGTGCACGTTCTGCGCAGAAAGGCTCGAACAGGCCCGCACCATCGCAGACGAAGGTCAAAACTGGTCGGGCGGCGAGAATGCAGTCCAAATACTGCACACCTACGAACAGGATCGGCCGACTGGGATCTGGCCTATCGACATCGAGGTCACCGTGGAGCCGACTCGGGTCACCGACCCCTCCGGCAAGGAGACTTACGTGTCCGATGAAGTTGTCGCCGAACGGCGCCTCGAAGTCGTGCACCGCGGTGACGAGTGGAAGGTCGTCGACCTTTTCGCCATGCCCGAGTCCCCGGAGGAGCAGTGAACGCTGCCACCTCTGTGATCGCCGCCACGATCTTGTTCACCAATCTTGCGATGGGCGCAGAGATTGAGGGCACCATGGACGACGAACGGAATACAGCCGGGGTTGACGCGGTCGGCGAGGGCGCGAATCCCGCTGCCTCCGAGGACGACGGCCCCCGCGACCGCTACTTCCGCACCGACACCCACACCTGCAACATCGCCACCACCGCGGACGG
>NZ_JBWPVO010000012.1:0-107771 GCF_056590155.1 Isoptericola sp. GX10416
CCTAGCGGCCTATGGCGCACGCTTGGAAAGCGTGTTGGGTTCACGCCCTCGGGGGTTCGAATCCCCCATCCTCCGCCAGCCTCACGGGCAGAACGCCGGGCGGCTCCGCAAGGGGCCCCCGGCGTTCGGCGTCTCACCGCCGGGTCCCGGCCCGGCTCGGCCGACGAGCGGTTCCGGCTCGTCGACCACGCGGTCACCCCGGCCGGCGTCGCGTGACCGCCGTCACCCCTCGACGACGAGCACCTCGTCCTGCGATCCCTCGGCGCACGCGGCAGGAATCCCGTCCACGACCTCCAGCGGAACCGGCACGGCAGCGAGCTCGACGTCCTCACCCACCTGCACGGTGCCCAGCCCCGGTGTGGTCACGGAGGGCCGGGCGTCACGCAGCACGAACTCCGCGTCGTCGGCGAAGACGAGGAGCTGCGGCGGCGCGTCGGCCTCCATCGCCAGGCAGCCCCCGGGGCCGCTGATGAGCATGCCCGAGTAGTCCTGCGCGCCGCCGTCGGGCACCTCGGTCGCCAGCAGGCCGATGGGCCCCTCCCCCTCGGCCTCGACGACCAGCAGGTCGCCACCGGTCGCACCCTCCGTGGACCCGGGCGTCGAGCTCTCGCCGTCGGCAGACGGCGTGGCGCCCTCGGGTTCTGTCGCGGTCGCGTCGGGCGCGGCGCCTCCCTGGTCGCCTCCGGCGTCGTCGTCCGTACAGCCGGCCAGGGCAGCGACCGCCACCACGCCGGCGAGCACCATGCCGTGCACACGAGCTCGTGCCACGATCCGTACCTCCAGGCTCCGAAGTGTCGTCGGCCGCGCCGATCGGTCGCGGCCGGGACCAATATGGCATGCCCCGTCGCCGCGCCTCCGTGCTCGTCCACGGGACGTCGTCGTCGACCGATGTGCTTGGATCGGTTCATGCCCCGCTTCGAGATCGGTGACGACGACTTCCTGCTCGACGGCCGGCGCCTCCAGATCGTCAGCGGTGCCCTGCACTACTTCCGCGTCCACCCCGACCAGTGGGCGGACAGGATCCGCAAGGCCCGGCTCATGGGCCTGAACACGATCGAGACGTACGTCGCCTGGAACGTCCACTCCCCCGACCGCGGCACCTTCCGCACCGACGGCCCCCGGGACCTCGGCCGGTTCCTCGACCTGGTCGCCGCCGAGGGGATGCACGCCATCGTCCGGCCCGGCCCGTACATCTGCGCCGAGTGGACCGGTGGCGGCCTCCCGGCCTGGTTGTTCACCGACCCGGGCGTGGGCGTGCGCCGCGCCGAGCCGCGTTTTCTCGCCGCGATCGAGGAGTACTACGCGGCCGTGGCCCGGATCGTCGCCCCGCGGCAGGTCACCGCGGGCGGTCCGGTGCTCATGGTGCAGGTCGAGAACGAGTACGGCGCCTACGGCGACGCCCCGCCGGACGAGCGGCAGCTCTACCTGCGCGCCCTCGCCACGATGCTGCGCGACCACGGCATCGACGTCCCGCTGTTCACCAGCGACCAGGCGAACGACGAGCACCTGGCCCGCGGCGGCCTGCCCGAGCTGCTGCGGACCGCCAACTTCGGCTCCCGCACGCCCGAACGCCTCGCCACCCTGCGCCGCCACCAGCCGACCGGCCCGCTGATGTGCATGGAGTTCTGGAACGGCTGGTTCGACTCCTGGGGCCTGCACCACCACGTCACCGCGCCGGGGACCACGGCCGACGACCTCGACGACCTGCTCTGCGCGGGCGCGTCCGTCAACCTCTACATGTTCCACGGCGGCACCAACTTCGGGTTCACCGCCGGCGCCAACGACAAGGGCACCTACCGCCCGATCACGACGTCCTACGACTACGACGCCCCGCTCGCCGAGCACGGGGCCGCGACCGCGAAGTTCCGCGCCCTGCGCGACGTGATCGCCCGCCACCGCCCGGTCCCCGACGAGGTGCCGGCGGAGGCGCCGTCCGCCCCGGAGCTCACCGTCACGATGGGCCGCCGCGTCCGGCTGGACGACGTCGTCGACGCCCTCGGCGAGACGCACCACGTCGACCACCCGCCCACGCACGACGACGTCGCCGCCTGGGACGGGTTCGTCCGCTATCGCACGCGGATCGCTCCCGACGACGCCGTCCTGGTGGTCGACGACGTCCGGGACCGCGCGCTCGTCGCCCTCGACGGCGAGCCGGTCGGGCTGCTGGACCGCACCACGCACGCCACCGCCGTCGCCCTGCCTGCCCGCGCCGGCGAGCTGACGCTGCTCGTCGAGGACCAGGGCCGCGTCAGCTACGGCCCGCGCATCGGCGAGCCGAAGGGCCTCGTCGGCACGGTGCGCACCGCCGTGCGGGAGGTCACCGGCTGGGACGCGACCCCGCTCCGGTTCGCCGACGACGGCGGAGCGTTGCGCCGGGAGGTCACGGACGCGTTGCGTGCAGCGCCGCCCGTGGGCTCGGACCTGCCTCTCGCCGGGCCGGTCCTGACGCTCGGGACGTTCGCGAGCACCGCGGGTGCCGACCACTTCCTGAGCCTCGACGGCTGGACCAAGGGCGTGGTGTGGGTCAACAGGTTCTGCCTCGGCCGCTTCTGGAGCGCGGGGCCGACACGGACGCTCTACGTCCCGGGTCCGCTGGTTCGGGCCACGGACAACGAGGTCGTGGTGCTCGAGCTGCACGGTGCGCACCACCGCACGGTGCGGATGGTCGCCGGACCCGGTCTCGGCCGGTCCGAGGAGTGAGCACCCCGCACCCTTCACCCTGTGACGGGCATCACGGCATCTCGGCCGTTGCCCGAGCAGACATCGACCGGACGCGAGACCGAACCAGGCGAATTGGCTCGATCGTGACGATATCGTGACGAACCATTGCCTCCGTCTCGGTGACCGCGTCGCCCTCCGCCTCTACGATGGCAGCCATGATCTTCAAATCCGTGGGCGATGGGCGTCCGTACCCCGACCACGGCCGCGAGAGCACCAACGACTGGTCGGACGTCCCACCGCGCCAGGTCCGGCTGGACGAGCTCGTGACGACCAAGCGCACGCTCGATCTCGACGCCCTGCTCGCCGACGACTCCACGTTCTTCGGCGACCTCTTCGCTCACGTGGTCGAGTACCGGGGAACCCTGTACCTCGAGGACGGGTTGCACCGTGCCGTCCGGGCCGCGCTCCAGCAGCGGCCGATCCTGCACGCCCGCGTCCTCGCCGTCGGATGATCGCTCCCGTTCCCGGAATCTCAGGTAGTTTCTTCGCGTGACGTCACCAGCCCAGGACCCGGCGAGGGTCGCCCGTCGTCGGCGCAAGCACGAGCGCCAGGCGGTGGTCTTCGGGCTCATCATCGCCTTCCTCGTGATCCTCGGCCTCGGTGCGCTCGCCGTCTACACCGAGACCATCGACGCGCCGTTCGCGGAGCCGATCTACACCCCGAGCGCCCAGTCGACGAGTATCGCCCCGGCCTGCCTGCCCACCGACGAGGACTCTCCCGAGGGCGTCCTGCCGACGGCGTACGACAAGGTCCGCGTGCGGATCTTCAACGCCGCCGACGACCGGTTCGCGCTCGCCGGCGCCGCCGACGACGTCCTGTCCGACCGCGGCTTCGACGTGCGCGACACCGGCGACTTCCCGAGGCTGATCGACGGGCCGTCCGAGATCCGCTACGGCGCCGAGGGCATCGTGCAGGCCTACACGCTGGCGGCACAGTTCGAGGACGTCGAGCTGGTGATGGACGACCGCGGCGGCAAGTTCGTCGACCTCCTGATCGGCGTCGGCTGGACCGAGCCGGTGCCGCCCGAGGAGGTCACCCTCTCCGCCGACGAGCCGCTCACGAACCTGCCGGGCTGCGTCCCCGCCGAGGAGCTCGAACCGGTCGAGCGTGAGTACGGCCGCGGCCGCGGCCCCGACGAGGCCTGATCCCCGTCACGCTGCGCGCACGAGCAGCCAGGCGAGCAGCCTGGACCGCGTCGACCCGTCGTCGATGCGCTCGTCCGGCAGCTCCCGGGCGACGTCCAGCGCCGCCGCCGCGTCCTGCGTGCCCAGCAGCGCGGCGTACATCAGGAGCTGGTCACCGAACATGACGTCCCACGTCGCCGGGTCCGCCCAGAAGTCGTCGGTGCCCAGCGCCTCGGCGAGGTTCTCCCGCACCCGGGCCGGGTCTTCGCCGAGGTAGACCGAGACCTCGGTGACCGGCAGCACCACGATGCCGAGCGCCGCGCTCGGCTCGGCCGAGAACCAGGTGGCCCGCTCACGTTTGCCGTCCCACACGAGCGACGTCACCGACGCCTCGAGCCCTGCCGTCGCCGGGTCCGCGGTGTCGAAGTCCGTCCAGTAGGCGCGCGCCGACGCCGCCTCGAGCGAGAGCATCCAGCGTGCTTGCTCACGCATCCCGCCGTCGTCCAGCCCGGCCGCCGCGCGCGCCGCGGCCCAGAGCGACAGGCCGTGCCACGCCGCGACCGCCTCGGAGGCCGACTCCTGGTTGTTCCCGTCAGCGAAGGGAGACGGTCCCGAGGCCCACGAGTGCCCCATGACGACGTCCAGCACCCGCAGGCCGGGCAGGGGCGCACCGTCGCCCACCGGCACGTCGGCGCCCGCCGCCACGTCGGCCGCGAGCAGGTCGAGCACCGGCGCCAGGTCCGCGGCCAGCTCGCCGTCGTCCGCGGAGACAACCCCCGCCGCGTACAAGAAGTAGCCGGAGTGGAAGTGATGATCGTTGCCCTCCTCCGAGCCGAACGCGGTCGCCTGCCCGACGACGGTGCGCAGGTCCGGCTCCCAGGTGAAGCAGCGCTCGGGCCGGTTCACACAGCCGTCCGCCTCCGTCCAGGTGCGCAGGTCCGCCACGACGCTCTCGCGCAGGTCCATCTGCACCCGCGGGGCGTACGGGCCGGCCAGCACGGCACCCTGCGCCCGCACAGCGGGCAGCCCGTACGCGAACCCGGACGCGGTGAGCCCGACGGCGAGCGGCAGCGGGAACACCGGCTGCGGCGCGTCGCCGAACACCAGACCGGAGAACCACCGGTTGGTCGGGGGTGCCAGACCGTCCGCGAGCCGCATCGGTACGTCGCCGCGGTCCACCGTCGGCAGCAGGGTGGGATCCACGTCCGGTGGCGCGGCGCTCGTCACCCCCGTGCCCGACGACGGCGCCGCGGCCGGGGCGGACGTCGTCGTGCAGCCGGCGACCAGGCTCGCCACCACGCAGGCCGCGACGACGAGCGCGGCTCCCCGGCGCGTCACAGCCCGATCCTCTGCAGGAACCGCTGGAAGGCGAGGTCGACGCCCGCCCACGGGCCGTCGTCGTGCAGCTCGACGCTCGCGACGACGGGCGTGCCGGGCTGCACCAGGTCGGCGCCCGCGCGCTGCGCGAGCGTGGTGCTGTCGACGACGACCTCACAAGTTAGGCCAGTGCCGACGTCCTGTCACGGGGTGAAGCGCTCGCCGCGCAGATCTACACCAACCGGAAATCGCGCCGTTCGCTCCCCGCAACGCGCCGTTCTCATTCCGTCCCGCTCCCCTTTCCGTTGTGGGCGCGATTCTTGGCCCGTTTTGTACCTTTTGGGGGCTTCTTTGGCCCAGGAATCGCGCCCACAACGGCTGCCGGGTCGGTCAGAGCTGGGGTGCGACCTCCCGGGCGATGAGGTCCAGGTGGTCCAGGTCCTGCTGGTCCAGCACCTGCAGATACACCCGCTCGACGCCCTGGTCACGCAACGACGCGAGCCGGTCCACCGCCTCGCTCACCGTCCCCGCGATGCCGTGCTCGCGCAGCTCGGCCGGCTCACGACCGATGGCCGCGGCACGCCGGGAGAACTCCGCCTCGTCGGCGCCCACCGCCAGCACCAGCGCGACCGACTGCGTCAGAGACTCCGGCGTGCGACCGGCCGCCGACAGCGCCTCGTTGATCACGCCGATGCGCGGTCCGATCGCGTCGAGCTCCGGGAACGCCTGGTTGTACTCGGAGGCGAAGCGGGCGGCGAGCGCCGGCGTCCGCCGCGGGCCACCACCACCGATGATCACCGGGATCTGCTCCTGCGTCGGCTTGGGCAACGCCGGAGAGTCGCTCAGCGTGTAGTGCCTGCCGCTGAAGTCGTACGTCTCGCCGACGGGCGTGCCCCACAACCCGGTGAGGATCTCCAGCTGCTCGGTGAGCATCCCGAACCGCTTGTCCGGGAACGGGATGCCGTAGGCGGCGTGCTCGGCGGCGAACCATCCGGTCCCCAGCCCCAGCTCCACCCGGCCACCGGACATCTGGTCGACCTGGGCGACCTGGATCGCGAGGACGCCGGGGTGGCGGAACGTCGCGGAGGACACCAGCGTCCCCAGCCGCACCGTCGTCGTCTCCCGGGCGATCCCCGCGAGCGTGGTCCAGGAGTCGGTGGGTCCCGGGAGCCCGTCACCGCCCATCGCGAGGTAGTGGTCCGAACGGAAGAACGCGCTGAACCCCAGCTTCTCGGTGGCCCGGGCGACGGCGAGCTGGGTGTCGTACGAGGCCCCCTGCTGGGGCTCGGTGAAGATGCGCAGGTCGAGGGTCACGGTGCTCCTGGAGGGTGGTTCGGCGATGGTGCTTGTGGTGCGGTGGTCGCTCGCGGCTCAGTCGTGGACCGGGCTCTCGGTGCGCGTCCGCTTGAGCTCGAAGAAGTGCGGGTTGGCGGCCAGCGTGACGGCGGCGTCGAACAGCTCCACGGCATCTTGTCCGCGCGGCACGCGCGTGAGGACCGGGCCGAAGAACGCGACGCCGTTGACGTGGAACGTCGGCGTGCCGACCTCGTCGCCGACCGGGTCCATGCCCGTGCGGTGGCTGGTCGCGAGCGCGTCGTCATAGGCGTCCGACGTCGCGGCGTCGGCGAGCTCGGCCGGCAGGCCGGCCGCGGCGAGGGCTTCGGCGATGACCGTGTCGAAGTCCGTTCCGCCCTGGTCGTGCCAGCGCGTACCGAACTCCGTGTAGTAGCGGCTGAAGGCCTCGTCACCGTGCTCGACCCGCACCGCGGCGGCGACGCGCCCCTGTCCCTGGCCGGCCATGACGCGCTCACGATAGGACTCGGGGATGTCCTTGTCCTTGTTCAGGAGGTACAGGCTCATCTGCTTGAACGTGAGGTCGACGTCGCGGTGCTTCGCGACCTCGAGCGCCCAGCGGGACGTCACCCAGGCGAACGGGCAGGTCGGGTCGATGTAGACGTCGACGACGGGAGGGGTGGTGTCGGTGGAAGTCACGTCCAGCACAGTACTCCGGGACGCGAATCGGTTCGAGGCCGCCCGGTCCGGTTACGCTCGGGACGTGCTCCAGACTCTGCGCGACATCCGCTGGGCGAGCATCCTGACCGTCCTGGTCGCCGGAGCCTTCACCCTGGTCACCCTCGTGGCCGCGCTGCGCGGGCGGGTGTGGGCATGGGTCCCGTTCACGCTCTCGGCTGCGATCCTCGTGCGCGAGCTCCGCTACCTGCAGCGTGCCAGACGGCGGCCCGCCGGTTTCGACGAGCCGGACCGTCGCGCGGGACGCAGCTAAGGGTGCTACCTCGGCGAGCGCCGCACTACCTCGCGCCGTCGCGCATTACCTCGGCGCGCGCTGCACCACCTCGCGCCGGGGCGAGACCGCGGGCCACGCCCGCCGTCGCCAACCGCCCTGCGAGGAACAGCCCGAACCACGTGCACGCCAGGAAGCTGCCCAGCATCAGCGTCACGAACGTCACCAGGACAGCCGGCGCCATCGCGCCCATGTCGAACGCCACCCATCCCGAGGCGACGTACGCCGCACCGAACACCAGCGCGTCCACGAAGAACAGCCAGGGCCGCCAGACGCGGTAGCGGGTCACCAGGAACGCCAGCTCGACGGCGGCGCCCGCCATCAGGCACGTGACGACCGAGTAGACGCCCACCGGGGAGGCGGACGACACGACGCCCGCCACGAACATGGTCAGGATCCCCGCGCCCGGCCGTCGCAGCAGCGCCATGGCGAGCACCGGCCCGATGATCCACAGCCCCACCATCGGCGCGTAGGCCATGGGTGCCGCGGCCGCGAGCGGCGCGCTCACGAAGTTGGCCGGGACGAGCAGCACCCCCATGGCGGCGCCGATGGCGGCGCACGTCATGAGGTAGCGGGTGGTGACGGACTTCATGAAGGCCTCCGAGGCGGGACGGGTCAGGCGAGGGTGACGGTCGCGGCCAGGACGACGCACGCCGCGCCCCCGGCCCAGAACGACAGGAGCAGGACGACGTCGCGCGCCCCGAACGGGACGGCGGTGCGCTCGGTGCGGGTCGGGTGGGCGCCGAACCCCCGGGCGTCCATCGCGAGCGACACCCGTTCGGCGTGCCGGATCCCGCCGGCGAGCAGGGGCACGACGTATCCGGCCTGTCGGCGCACGGCCACCACCGGCCCGCGGCCGGGCGCGACGCCCCGGACACGGTGAGCCCCACGGATCACCTCGAGCTCGTGACCGAACCGGGGCACGAACCGCAGCGCCGCGAGCGCCGCGTACCCGACGCGGTAAGGCAGGTGGAGCTGCTGGGTCAGCGCCCGCACGAGCTCGGCGCCCGACGTTGTCAGGCCGCCGAGCAGCACGAGCATCATCAGCGCCACCGTCCGCACCGCGGTGGCGAGTCCGACGGCCAGGGCGCCGGACCGCACCTCGAACGTCCCGACGGTTGCGAGCAGCGCCGTGCCCTCGACGAGCGCCGGGTCGGTGAGCAGGCCGAACGAGAACGTCATGACAGCGCACAGCACCACCGCTCCCCCGGCGATCGCGGCGAGCACCCGCGGGCGCAGCCGACCCATGCCGGCGAGCACCGCGAAGGCACCGAGCGCGACCAGCGCCGGCGTGAGGACGTCGCGAGTGGTCACGACGTAGACCATGACGGGGACGGGGCCGAGCACCTTGACGAGCGGGTTGTACGAGCGCAGGTCTCCCAGGCCGGTCATGCGTCCACCTCCGCGAGACGCGCCGCGGGCAGGTCGGCCAACCGGGTCACGGCCCGCCACGCCGGGTCGCGCAGGGCTCGGGTGGCGCGCGCGAGCGGCGGCGTCCGCAGCCCGGCGGCGGCCAGCACCGCGTCGTCACCGAGCACGACGGCGGGGCTCCCGTCCGCGACGACGCGCCCGTCGGCCAGCACCACGACGCGCGTGGCGTGCTCGGCGACGAGCTGCATGTCGTGGCTGACCACCACCACGGTGGTGCCGTCGTCGTGCAGAGCCGTCAGCAGGTCGAGGAGCTCGACGGCGCGCTCGCGGTCCTGGCCGTACGTGGGTTCGTCGAGGACGAGCACGTCGGGCCGGCACACTATCGCCGTGCCGACGGACAGCCGGCGCTTCTGCCCGCCGGAGAGCCAGAACGGGTGGCGGTCGCGCAGGTCGCCGAGGCCGAAGCGGTCCAGGACGTCGTCCACGCGGGCCGCGATCTCGCCGTCGGGCACGCCGCGCACCCGTAGCCCGTGGGCGAGCTCGTCGTCGACACGGCCGGTGACGAACTGGTGCTCGGGGTTCTGGAAGACGAAGCCGACGGCGGCGGTGAGGTCGCGGACGTCCGCCCGCCAGGGGTCGAGCCCGCCGACGCGCACGGAGCCGGCGACGGCGCGGCGGCGGGGCCGCAGGACGCCCGCGACGATCTGGGCCAGCGTCGTCTTGCCGGCGCCGTTGGCACCGACCAGCGCGAGCAGGTCGCCGCGCGCGACGTCGAGGCTGACGTCGTCGAGCACGGTCCGGCCGCCACGGCGGAGCGTGAGGTGGTCGACGCTGATGACGGCGTCGCGGGCGTCCGGCGGCCGGTCCGGCGGCGGCCGGTCCGGCTCGCCGACCACCGGCGCCGGGAGGGTGACGGCGTCGAGGGCGGCGGTGAGCTCGGCCGGGGTGAGCGGCAGCGGGTCGATCGGCACGCCCGCCGCGCGCAGCCGCAGGGCGGCGATCGTCGTGGTGGGCAGCCAGACGCCCAGCTCGGCGAGCAGCTCGGCCCGGTCAGCGAGGACCTCGCGCACGGGGCCGGTGGTGGCGACGCGCCCGGCGGCGTCGAGCACCACGACGCGGTCGGCGGCGTCGACGGCGGCGTCGAGGTCGTGCTCGACGAGCAGCACGCCCCTCTCGCCCGCGGCCGTCACCGACCGCAGCGTGGCGTAGAACTGCTCGACGCCGTCGGGGTCGAGGTTGGCGGTGGGCTCGTCGAGCACGAGCAACCGGGCGCCCACGGCGAGGGCGCAGGCCAGCGCGAGGCGTTGGCGCCCGCCGCCGGACAGCAGCGCCGGGTCGTCCTCGCGGCGCTCCCACAGGCCGACCTGCCGCAGGGCGTCCTCCGCGCGGGCGAGCACCTCCGCGGGCGGCAGGCACAGGTTCTCGGGGGCGAAGCAGACCTCGTCGAGCACCGAGCCGGTGACCACCTGGGCGTCGGGGTCCTGGAAGACCATCGCGACGTCGGCGGCGAGCAGCGGCGGGCGCGTCTGGGCGACGTCGTGGCCGCCCGCGGCGACCTCGCCGGTGACGTCGGCGGCGACCGCGTGCGGGACGAGCCCGTTGGTGGCGAGCGCCAGGGTGGACTTGCCGCAGCCCGACGGCCCGAGGAGCAGCACGACCTCGCCGGGTCGCACGGCGAGGTCGACGCCGTCCGGGGCCGGTGCGCCGAGCCGGTGGCCGCCGTCGTCGAGCGGCAGGTGGTGCCGCACGCGCAGGCCACGCAGCTCCAGCAGGGGGGAGGTCACCTGGTCAGGATAGGCAAACCTCACCCCTCCTGGCGAGGGTCGGTGACCCCCCTCACATCTGAGCGGCACTTCGCGCTCTGTCCGGCACCTCGAAGTGCCGGGCAGAAGACGAAGTGTCGGACGGACGCCGCGCGCGACGCGGTCACGTCCGGGAGTAGCCTCCTGCACATGACTGCCGTTCGGACGCACACGCACGCCCAGGCCGTCGACGCCGCCATCGACCTGTTCTCCCGCCAGGGGTTCGAACAGACGACGGTCGAGGAGATCGCCGACGCCGCGCAGGTCA
Source organism: Isoptericola sp. GX10416 (assembly GCF_056590155.1). Taxonomy (NCBI): domain Bacteria; kingdom Bacillati; phylum Actinomycetota; class Actinomycetes; order Micrococcales; family Promicromonosporaceae; genus Isoptericola; species Isoptericola sp. GX10416. The sequence continues at coordinate 10,907 of NZ_JBWPVO010000012.1, forward strand.
GCCGCGCCACCTTCTTCCGCCGCTTCCGTTCCAAGGAGGACGTGATCTTCGCCGATCACGAGCTCCTCCTCGAGGAGGTGGTGGTCATGCTCGCCGCCACGCGGCCCGAGGCCCGCGAGACCGACGACGCCGGTGGCCGCGAGACCGCCTGGAACCCCGCCGTCGACCCCTACCTGGAGGTGTGCCGGGCCGCGCGGCTCGTGTTCGACCACCACGTGGGCCAGCGCGAGACGTCCCTCGCCCGCCACCGCCTGCTGCAGCAGGTGACCGCGCTGCGCGACCGCGAGCTCGTCACCACGCACCGCTACGAGCGCGCGTTCACCGCCTACCTGCGCGACACGCTGCCCCCGGACCGGTCGAGCACCACCATGTCGATCGCGTTCGCGGCCTCCGTCGTCGCGGTCCACAACGCGGTGCTGCGCCGCTGGCTGCGCAACCCCTACCTCGACCTGCGCCCCGACCTGGAGGAGGCGTTCGCCGAGCTGCGTCGCGCGGCCTGGGCACCCGGGGCCGACGGCGGCACCCCGGCCGACCCTGCGGGCACGGCCGCGCCCGGGGCCGCCGTCCCCACGAACCGTCGCGTCGTGGTGGCCGTCCTGGACCAGGACGCCGACGCCGACGACATCGCGCGGGCCGTGCGCGACGTCCTGGCCTGAGGAGCGAGATGATCGACTGGCTCTTCAGCGCCACGTTCAGCGTCGGCGCCGAGCAGGTCCTGTGGCGCGAGGTGATCGGCAACGCGTTCGGGCTCGCGTCGGCGCTGGGCGGGATGCGTCGCAAGGTCTGGGCGTGGCCGGTCGGCATCGTCGGGAACCTGCTGCTGTTCACCGTGTTCCTCGGGTCCCTGTTCGGGGACGCGGACCGCGTGGACATGCTGGGCCAGGCGGGGCGGCAGATCATGTTCATCGCCGTGTCCGTCTACGGGTGGATGCGGTGGCGCGAGACGCGCCGTCAGGACCTGGAGGTGCGCGCCGACGGCAAGATCCCGGCGTCGGGCGCGGAGGGTGTGCACCCGCGATGGGCCACCTGGTGGCAGCGGCTCGGCCTGGTGGCGGCGCTGGTCGGCGGCACGCTCCTGCTCACGCCGCTGTTCCGGGCGCTCGGGTCCTACGAGCCCGTGTGGGCGGACGCCTGGATCTTCATGGGCTCGCTGCTGGCGACGTACGGCATGGCCCGCGGCTGGGTCGAGTTCTGGCTGATCTGGGTGGCGGTCGACGTCGTCGGGGTGCCGTTGCTGTGGAGCGCCGGCTACTACGCGACGTCGTTCATGTACATCTTCTACGGGGCGTTCACGCTCGTCGGGTTCTTCGTCTGGTGGCGGGTGCACCGCCGCGAGCAGGCGGCCGCCGGCTGAGGCCGCCTGCTCTGCGGGCGGTCAGAGGGTGGCGTTCATCGCCTTGGCGAACCCGCGCGGGGTCAGCTCGCCGGTGAACACCCGGTGCAGGTTGTCCAGGAGCGGCCCGGCCTGGTCGGACGGGATCGCCTGGTCCCAGGAGAGCTGGAAGTGCGGCGCCGAGGCGACCATGTCGTAGACGTACTCCAGGTACTCGGCGTCGTCCCGCTGGGCGAGATGCTTGCCGAGGTTTCGGACCGGCGGGACGGTCCGCACGACGAGGAACCGTTCGACGGCGACGTCGGAGTACACCTGCTCGTTGAGGAAGTCGATCGCGGCCTGCTGCTCCTCCGGTGTCGCCGCGGACGAGACGGACCAGAAGTTGGCCGGGTTGCCGACCACGTTGTCCGGGTCGCCGGCGCCGTCCTCGACCGCGGGGAAGGGTGCGAACCCGAGCCCGTCGTTGGCGACCAGCGCCGGCGCGGCGGTGACGAAGTCCGGGTAGACCCAGGCGCCCTGGAGCACGAACGCGGCGGTCCCGTTCGCGACGAGACCCACGTCGCCGGACTCGTCGGCGACCGTCTCGGTGAAGTACTCCCCGAACGCGCCGGCGTCGACGAGCTCGCCGATCTTCTCCAGCGCCTCCAGGATCGCGGGGTCGGACCAGGCGTCGGGCTCGCCGTCGACCACGCGCTGGAAGACCTCGGGCCCGCCGATGCGGTCGGTGAGGTACTGGATGTACATGAGCTCCGGCCACCGGCTGCCGCCGGCCAGCGCGATGGGGATCACGCCGGCGTCCTGGAGCACGGGCACCGCGTCGAGCAGGTCGTCGAACGTCTCGGGCGGCTCCAGCCCGGCGGCGTCCAGCACCTCGGCGTTGTAGTACAGGACGACGGGCTGGGTCTGGTTGTTCGGCACGGCGTACGTGCGCCCGTCGACCTCGCCGTTCGCGGCGACGGCGGGCAGCACCCGTTCCTGGACGGGGCCGACGGCGTCGCTGAGGTCGACGACGGCTCCGTCCGCGACCATCCGGTCGAGGTCGCCGCCGGCCCAGCCGAAGATGAGGGTCGGGGGTTCACCGGCGCCGAGCGCCTCCTGGATGCGAGCCTTGTACTCGTCGTTCTCCATCCAGGTGACCGCGATCTCGTCGCCGGGGTGGCCGCTGTCCCACTGCTCGAAGGTCTTCTCGAGGACCACGTCGCTGCCTCCGGAGAGCGCCCAGGCGGTCGGTCCGTGGGCGGGTGCGGTCTCGGGCCCTGTCGCCACCTCCTGCGGGCTCTCGGCACAGGCGACGAGCAGCAGGCTCACGCCCCCCACTCCCGCCAAGACCTGCCCGAACCGTCGCCTCATCGCTTGCCCCCTCCACGCCGTCGTCTGGGTCGTCACCCGGTCTTGACGGTGTAAACCGTTTTCGATCCGGGCTGGTGCACATTACGTCAGAATCCGCGACCATCGTCAAGATCCTCGTGAGTTTCGATATCTGGCGAGACCTTGTTTCAATAATCAGTCGAATACCGGCCGCGAAATCCTTTCGACGCGAGAGGTCCGTGCCCACCGCGCCCGACCTCGGCAGGTGGGCCGACGACTACCTCCCTACCCTGAGCCTGTGATCTCGACACCCGGTACCTCGCGCCTCGCCGCGGCCTGGCCCGCCGAGCCCGGACGCGCCCGACGGGGGATCGTCGTCGGCGACCTCCTGCGCGTGTCCGCGCTGGTCAGCGTGGTGGTGACCGGCATCTGGTTCGGCTGGCCGGCCGTCGCGCTCTTCCTCCTCGTGCTCGGCGGCACGATGCTCCCCCGCGCCGCCGGGACACGTCCCGCGCTGGACGTCACCTATTGCGCGTCGCTGCTCGCCGCCGCATGGTGCGCGCAGCTCGGCGTCTACGAGCGCGTGGACCGGCTCGACCTCGTGGTGCACGCCGCGACGACCGGCGCGATCGCCGCCGTCGCCCACCACGTTTTCACCCGCGCAGGCCTGGTCGCACCGAGCCGGCACGCGCGCGCCTCGGCAGCACTGACGACCGTCGGGCTGGGCTCGCTCGTCGCCGTCGTCTGGGAGCTCCTCGAGTGGGTCGGCCACACGTTCGTCGACGACAGCATCTTCGTGACGTACACCGACACCCTCGGCGACCTCGCCGCAGGCCTCGTGGGCAGCGTGCTGGCGGCCGCGCTCGTGGCTCGCGGCGCCCGGGCCGAGACATGAGCCCCGCCGCCGCCCGACCGACCGTGTCGGTCGTGGTGCCCGCCCGCGACGACGCCGACGAGCTCGACCGGTGCCTCGCACTCCTGGCCGCCCAGTCGGTGGCGCCGCTGGAGGTCGTGGTCGTGGACAACGCCTCGCGGGACGCGACGGCGGAGGTCGCCCGCCGGTGGGGCGCCGTCGTCGTCCCCGAACCCCGCCTGGGCATCCCCGCCGCGGCGGCCGCCGGGTACGACGCCGCGCGAGGTGACGTGATCGCCCGCCTGGACGCGGACTCCCGGCCCGGCCCGCACTGGGTGCGCTCCGTCGTCGACTCGATGACCACGGACCCCGCCCCCGACGCGGTGACCGGCCGGCCCGGACTCCGACGCCCGACGACGAAGCGCCGCCCCGGATCTTTCGGGACGGCGCTCGCCGCAGGTGCACCGCCTCGCCGGCTGGTGGACGGCGGCGGTGATGCACACGACCGGCGTCGACCCACGCCGGGAGCTGGTCGGGGACGTCTCAGGCGAAGGAGGAGATGCCCGTGATGTCGCGGCCGACGATCAGCGCGTTCATCGACTCGGTGCCCTCGTAGGTGTGCAGGGCCTCGATGTCGGCGAAGTGCCGCGCGACGCGGTTCGCGAGCAGGATGCCGTTGCCCCCGAGCATGTCGCGGGCGACCGACGCCACCTCGCGCGCGCCCCGGGTGCAGGTGTACTTGGCCAGCGACGCCTGCTCGCCGGTGAGCTCGCCGGCGTCGGCGAGCTCGGTGAGCCGGCCGACCAGGAGCTGCATCTGCGTGATGGTGGAGAGCATGCGGGTGAGGCGCTCCTGCACCATCTGCTTGGCGGCGAGCGGCTTGCCGAACTGCACGCGCTGCTTCGAGTACTGCACGGCCGCCTCGTAGCAGGCGATCGCCTGCCCGACGGCGGACCATGCCACGGCGAGGCGGGTCGCGAAGAGGACGGCGGCAGTCGCCTTGAACGAGGTGGCGCCGGGCAGGGCCGCGCTGGCCGGGACGAACACGTCGTCGAGCTCGATGTGCGCCTGCCAGATCGCGCGCAGCGCCATCTTGCCCTCGATCGTGGTGCCGGTGTACCCGGGGGCGTCCTGCGGCACGATGAAGCCGTGCACCTGACCGTCGCGGTCGCCGGCGTCCGGGTCGTCGAGGCGGGCCCAGACCACGGTGATGTCGCCGCAGGAGCCGAACCCGATCCACTTCTTCTCGCCGTCGATCACGTAGCCCTCGACGCCGTCGCGCACGGCGGGCCGCGCCGTCGTCTCCAGGGAGACCGAGTCGGAGCCGTGGGTGGGCTCGGTGAGCGCGAACGCGCCGAGCACCTCGCCGCGCGCCATGGGCTCGGCGTACTGCTCGATCTGCTCGGGCGAGCCGTGCATGACGATGGAGCGCAGGGCGAGACCGCCCTGGACGCCGCAGATGGTGGCGACCGAGCCGTCCCCGCGAGACATCTCCATGCTGGCCAGGCCCTCGGCCATGAAGGAGACCTTCGGGCGGCCGGGCACGTCGACGCCGTCGCGCAGGAAGTCGTGCTCGGCGAGCTTGGTGACCAGGTCGAAGGGGACCTCGGCCCGCTCCCAGTAGCCGTCGATGACGGGCAGCACCTCGTCCTGCACGAACTGCCGCACGGCGAGCTGGTGCTCGCGCTCAGCCGGAGCGACGTCGGCGAACGCGGCCGCGTAGTCGAGGTCCAGGGGCTGGGAGACGTCGTACTCGGGCGCGGTGACGCCGGGCAGGACGGGGGCGGTGCGGGGCATGCGCGTCTCACTTTCCACGGGGGCGACCGCGCCGCCGCAGAGGCTGGTGACGACGGCGTCGGTCTCCCATCATAGTGCGACGCGACGGAGTCTCAGTCAAGCGATACGGCGTATCAGTTTGCGATCGTCAGCCAGAGCAGCGTCACGTTGAGCCCCACGATCACCGCCGCCACCGCCCAGGCGACCACCTGCATCGGCCGCCCGTTGCGGAACTCGCCCAGCAGCCCCGCGTCCCGCGTGACCCGCACCAGCGGGATCATCGCGAACGGGATGCCGAAGCTCAGCACCACCTGGCTGAGCACCAGCAGGTAGGTGGGCGAGATGTCGGTGGCCAGCAGCAGCAGCGCCGGGACCAGCGTCACCAGGCGCCGCGTCAGCAGCGGCACCCGTACCCGCAGCAGGCCCGCCATGATCTCCGAGCCCGCGTACGCGCCGACCGCCGTGGACGCCAGCCCCGAGGTCAGCAGCCCGACGCCGAACAGCACCGCGACCAGCGGTCCCAGCGAGTCCGAGATCGCCGCGTACGCCCCCTCGATGGTGTCCGTGCCCGTGCGGCCCGGCAGGTTGGCCGCGGCGAGCAGCAGCATCGCGATGTTGACCCCGCCCGCGATGATCAGCGCCGCGACCACGTCCCAGCGCGTCGCGCGCAGCAGGCGGCGCACGGCCGAAGGGTCCGACGGCGCCGCACCGGCCGCCGTCGCCACGTCCGACGGCGTCGCCCCGGCTATCGCGGCCCGCCGTGCCGCGTCGTGACGCACCCGGTCGCGGGCCAGCGAGCTGTGCAGGTAGATGGCGTGCGGCATGACGGTGGCACCGAGCATCGACGCGGCGAGGAGCACCGAGTCCGTCCCCTCGAAGCGGGGCACCAGGCCGCCCAGGACGGCCCCGGCGTCCGGCGGGGCCGCGAGCAGGCCCGCGCAGAAGCCGACGGTGATGACGCCCAGCATGGTCAGCAGCACCGTCTCGAAGATGCGCTGGCCCCGGCGCTGCTGGACCGCGAGGACCACCATCGACACCGCACCGGTGATGAGCCCGCCGACCACGAGCGGGACGCCGAACAGCAGGTTCAGCGCGATTGCCCCGCCGATCACCTCGGCCAGGTCCGTGGCCATGGCGACCCCCTCGGCCTGGAGCCAGTAGGCGATCCGGCCGCGGCGGGACATCCGGTCGGCGAGCACCTCGGGCAGTGACCGGCCGGTGACGACGCCCAGCTTGGCCGACAGGTACTGCACGAGCACCGCCATCGCGTTGGCCATGACGAGCACCCACACCAGCAGGTAGCCGAACTCGGCGCCCGCCGTAAGGTTCGCGGCCACGTTGCCGGGGTCCACGTAGGCGATCGCGGCCACGAAGGCCGGGCCGAGCAGCGCCAGCGCGCGCAGGCGGCGCAGGCCGCGCTCGGGTGGTGCGGTACGGGTGCTCACAGGGCTCCTTCGGCGACGACGGCCAGGCATGGTTTCGGGTAACCGAAACCATAGACGCTGCAGGACGCATCCGAAACCCGTCAGATCCCGCGCCGGTCCGTGCCGGTCTGGCACGATGTGCCCCGTGCCTGCCGACCCGCCCACCGACGCGCCGTCGTCGTCATCGCCGTCGTCGCCCACCGAGCACCGCGACCGTGGCGGCAGCCTCCTGCAGTCCCCCTGGCTGCTGGCGCTCGCCTTCGTCGTCGTGCACGCGCGCCTGGTGCACGAGGCGATCACCTGGCAGTACACGATCTTCGGCGACGTCACCCTGTACGAGTGGTGGGCGCGCCACGGTCTCGGCACCGGCGAGTGGCCCGTCCTGGACTACGACTGGGTCTACCCCGCCGGAGCGCTCGTACCGGTGGTCGCGCCCTCCCTCGTCACCGACGACCTGCTCGGCTACGAGATCGTGTGGACGGCCCTCATCGTGGCGCTCAACGCGGCCGCGACGGTCCTGCTGGTCCGGTCGACCCCGCGCGGGGCCCTCGGCGCCTGGTGGTGGCTGCTCTTCCTGCTGGCGCTGGGCCCCATCTTCGTGGGCCGGCTGGACGGCGTCATCGCCCCGATGATCCTCGCCGCACTCGTCCTGGCTCGGCGGCATCCCCGCATCGCGACCGCCGTCGCCACCGCCGGAGCCTGGATCAAGATCGCACCGGGCGCCGTCGTCGTCGCCATCGCCGCGACCCGCCGCGATGCGCGCGACCTGCTGCGCGCCGTCGTCGTCCCGGGAGCGATCGTGTCCGCCGTCGTCGTCGGGGTCGCGCTGGCCGGGGGAGCCGGCACGCGAGCGCTCAGCGTGTTCGGCGAGCAGGGCGCCCGCACCCTGCAGGCGGAGTCCGTGGCCGGGACGTGGTTCTCCGTGGCTCGGCTCTGGGACCCGGCCGTGACGATCGAGTACAACGACGACATCTTCACCTACGAGTTCCAGGGCTCCGGCGCCCGCAGCGTCGCCGACGCCCTCGACTGGATCCTGCCGCTGGCCGTGGTGGCGCTCGCCGCGCTCACCTGGTGGGCTGCCCGACGGCGTCCCGAGCGGGCCTACGAGATCGTGCTCCTGTCGTCCGCGGCGCAGCTCGTCGCGCTCATCGTGTTCAACAAGGTGGGCTCGCCGCAGTTCGTGGCGTGGATCGGTCCGCCCGTGGCCGTCGCCCTGGCGACCCTGCCCGCCGGGCGGGCGCTGCGGGCCTGGTGGCCGCCCGCGCTCGGCATCGTGCTGGTCGCGTACGGCACCTACCTCGTGTACCCCGTGGCGTACGGCCCCTTCCTGGACGGCGCCACCTGGATGATCGTGGTCGAGGCCCTGCGCAACCTCGCACTGGTTGTCCTCATGGCCGGGGCGGCCTGGCGGATCGCGCGGCTCGGCGCCGTCCGCAACGCGTAGTTCCGCCTCAACGTTCGCCCGGCGTTCGACGGCGCGACGGCGACACGTCGCCTGCGCCACCCCCGTTCGACACCCGTGGCCACGACAGTTCGAGTCGTGAGGGTAGCGATCGTCGCAGAGTCCTTCCTCCCGCAGGTCAACGGGGTCACGAACTCCGTGCTGCGGGTCCTCGAGCATCTCCGCCGGGGCGGGCACGAGGCCCTGGTCCTCGCCCCCGACTCGGACGAGGGAGACGTCCCACCGTTCGCGCACGGCGCGCCCGTGGTCGAGATCCCCTCCGTGGGGCTGCCCGGGTACGCCGACGTGCGCGTCGTGATGGGCCAGCGAGCCCGCATCGAGCGGACGCTCGCGGCGTTCGGGCCCGACGTCGTCCACCTCGCCTCGCCGTTCACGCTCGGCTGGCGCGGCATGCAGGCCGCCGAGGCCCTCAGGATCCCCACCGTCGCCGTCTACCAGACCGAGGTGCCCAGCTACGCCGCTCGGTACGGCATGCGCCACCTGGAGCCGCTGCTGTGGCGTCGGGTGCGCAACCTGCACGAGCGCGCCACCGTCACCCTCGCGCCGTCGAGCCCCACGATCGACCATCTGCGTGCCCGCGGCGTGCCGCGCCTGCACCGTTGGGGCCGCGGCGTGGACACCGTGCAGTTCCGGCCCGAGGCCCGCGACGAGGAGTGGCGGCGGGCGGTGGGCGCCGGGCGGCCGCTGCTCGTCGGGTACGTGGGGCGCCTCGCCGTGGAGAAGCAGGTGGAGGCGCTGCGGGTGCTGTCCGGCCGCGACGACGTCCGGCTGGTCGTCGTCGGCGAGGGTCCGGAACGCGCGCTGCTCGAGGAGCTGCTGCCCGACGCGCACTTCACCGGGCTGCTGCACGGGGACGAGCTGGCCCGCGCCATGGCGAGCCTCGACGTGTTCGTCCACCCCGGCGAGCTGGAGACGTTCGGCCAGACGCTGCAGGAGGCCAACGCCTCGGGCGTCCCCGTGGTCGCGCCCGCAGCGGGCGGGCCGATCGACGTCGTCGCGCACTCGCACACCGGCTGGTTGTACCCGCCGGGCGACCACGCCGCGCTGCGCTCCCACGTGGACGACCTGCTGGGCGACGACCGCAAGCGCCGCGCCTTCGGGACCGCCGCCCGGGAGCGAGCGCTCGGGCGCACGTGGGCGAAGGTGTGCCACGAGCTGATGGAGCACTACGAGGCCGCGATCAGCGTCTCGGCGGAGGTCTGACCCCGTGCGGATCGTCCACGTCGCCAACGCCTACGCGCCGCGGTCGGGCGGCATCCGCACCGCGATGCACGCCCTGGCCCGCGAGTACCTCGCCCACGGCCACGAGCCGGTCCTCGTCGTCCCGGGCCCGACGGCGGCCGAACGGCGAGACGGTGACCTTCGCGTCGTGCAGATGGCCGCGCCGCGGGTGCCGGGTGTGCCGGGCTACCGGGCCGTGGTCCGCCCCGGTGCGGTGCGCTCCGTGCTGGAGGCGCTGGCGCCGGACCGGGTCGAGGTCTCCGACCGCGCCACCCTGACGGGGATCGGCCTGTGGGCGCGCGAGGCCGAGGTGCCGTCCCTGCTGATGCTTCACGAACGTCTCGACGGCGTCCTCTCGGCGTTCTGGCCAGGTGCGGGCAGCGGCGCGCGGCCCGGGCCCGTCGGCCGTTGCCTGGCTCCCCTGGTGGCCGACCGCTGGAACCTGGCGACCCTCGGGCGGTTCGACCGGCTGGTCGCCACCACGGCGTTCGCCGCCGGGGAGGTGGAGCGCCTGGTCGGGCGGCGCCACGGACGCACGGGTGCCACGGTGCTGCCGCCGCTGCACCGGGTGCCCCTGGGGGTGGACCTCGAGCGGTTCACACCGGACCGGTTCGACGCGGACCTGCGACGGCGGACGGCCCCGCGCGGCGAAGCCGTCGTGCTGGTCATGAGCCGGCTCTCCCGCGAGAAGCGGGTGGACCTGGCCGTCGAGGCGGTCGGGCGGCTCGTGGCCGACGGTGTACCCGTGCGGCTGGTCGTGGCTGGCAGCGGCCCACGCTCCACGGCGCTGCGGGTGCGGGCCGAGCAGCTCGGCATCCGGCACCGGTTCCTCGGGTTCGTGCCCGACCGCGCCCGGGTGGCCGCGCTGCTGGCGAGCGCCGACGTCGTCGTCGCCCCCGGACCGATCGAGACGTTCGGGCTGGCGGCCCTCGAGGCGCTGGCCTCGGGGACGCCGGTGGTGTGCTCGGCGACCAGCGCGCTGCCCGAGGTGGTCGGCCCCGCCGGGGCGAGCGCCGCCCCCGAGCCCGAGGCGCTGGCCCTGGCGGTGCGCGAGGTGCTCTCCCGGGACGCGGGTGGGCGACGGGCGGCGGCACGAGCCCGGGCCGAGCTGTTCCCGTGGTCGGCAACGGGCGAGGCGATGCTGGCCCTCCACGCCACGGCGCCGGCCCTGGCGGGTGCACGGTGAGCGGGCCGGCCGTCGTCGCTCTCGGCGACTCCATCACCGCGGGGGTGGGTGACGCCGTCGGGCCCGACGCCGCGCACGGGCCCGGCTGGGCGGCGCACCTCGCGCTGCTCGCCGACTCGGCGCGGTTCGAGAACCTGGCCCGCAACGGCGCGCGGACGCAGACCGTCATCGCCGAGCAGCTCGACCTCGCCCTCGCCTCCGGGGCCGACCTCGCCACGCTCGTCATCGGGGGCAACGACGCGCTGCGCAGCGACTTCTCCCCCGCCGACGTCGCCCGCCGACTCACCATCTGCGTCGACGCGCTGCGCGGCCGGGGCGCCGCCGTCGTCCTCGCGACCCTGCCGCCCATCGGGCTGTTCGAGCTGTGCGGCGGCCGGATCCGGTCGGTGATGCGGGCGCGGATCGACGCGGTGAACACTGCCGTCCGGACGGTGGCGGCGCGGCACGCGAGCGAGTCGGGGTGCACGCCGGGCGTGGTGGTGTTCGACGTCGCCGAGGCCATCCGTCCCGCCGGGCTCGGCGCCTGGTACGTCGACCGCGTGCACCCCTCTCCCCTGGGCCACCGGCACCTCGCGGTCACGGCGGGACGCGCCCTGCACGTCTCGCTGCCCGAGCTGTCGCGGCTGCCCGCTCCGCCGCCCCCGCCGCCGGCGTGGGAGCGCGCTGCCTGGCTCGCGTTCGCCGGCGTGCCCTGGGCGTTGCGCCGCGGCCGCGACTTCCTGCCCGGCCTGGTACGCGCCGTCGTCGACGACCTGCGGGGCGCTGGCGTCGAGCGGCTCGACCTGGAGCTGCCGCAGGTCGACACCGAGTCGCTGGCGCGGGCCACGTAGCCCGAGAGGTCGCTGCGGGGCGCTTCCAACAACAGTAAACGGCGTTGCCGTAAACGTCGTTACTAGTGTTCCGACGGAGGGCCGAGCGCAGCGTCCTCGTGGCGGCGGCGGTCGGCTTGGGCGTCGGCGTGGTGGTGCCCGCAGCATGGGCGGACTACCCGTGGACGACCTCGGGGAGGCTGCCGTGGCTCGTCTGGATCGTGGTCCTCGGACCGCCCGTCGCGGCGGTGATCGGCGCGATCCGCGCCCGCTCCTACCGTCGTGGACCGCTGTTCTGGCTCACGGTCGCGCTCGCGATGGTCATCCTCATCCGCCGGGCGATGGCGCTGCGGGCGGTCGCCCGCTGCTGATCACGAGGCCGGCCACTCGGGTGACCTGGTTGCCCTCCCTCAGAAGACGTTGACCCTCGGCAACATATCTAGTAGACCTGTCTATGAGAGATGTCCACGAGGGAGGCACCATGGCACGCCAGGACACGGCCGACCGGCTGCAAGCGTCGCTGGATCGGAAGGCTCGGCGCCGAGGCTCGATGCCACCGCCGCAGGTGCTGGTGGTCGCACCCGAATGGCAGGTCGAGTCCGGAGGTGCGCAGCCGTTCCACGCGGCCAGCGTCGGCAAGGTCATGACAGCCACCCTCATCGCCGGGCTGGTCGAGCAGGGGCTGCTGAGCTTCGACAGCCCGCTCGGCAAGGTCCTCCCGGCGGCGGACATCGACGGGCTGCCCGGTGCACCGGGCGTCGACGTCGCCTCCGAGGTGACCGTGGAACACCTCCTCACGCACACCAGCGGACTCCCCGACTACTTCGAACCGCCCCGCGGCACGCAGACCGGCCCTTCGGCCAGCACCGCCGGGACACAACCGGATCGTCGCTGGACCCCGGCGGAACTGCTCGACGAAGCGCGCCGACTGCCCGCCGTCGGGCGTCCCGGCGAGCGGTTCCGTTACGGCGACACGGTGTTCGTGCTGCTGGGACGGATCGCCGAGGAGCTGACCGGGGAGCCGTTCAACTCCCTGCTGCGGCGGCGAGTCTTCGAGCCGAGCGAGATGGAGCACAGCTCCACGCCCTACAGCGACGCCCGCACCCCCGCAGACCTGCAAGGGCTCGACGTCGCACCGTTCTGGCTCGGTCGGCACGAGCTCAGCCGCGCGCTCAGCGTCAGCCTGGACTGGGCGGGCGGCGGCATCGTGGCCCCGCCCGCAGATCTCGTCAGCTTCCAACGCGCACTGCACGGCGGGAAGCTCGTGTCCTCCGAGACGCTCCGCTGGATGGCCTCGCCGCGGCACCGCCGTCGTCGGGGGATCCACTACGGCGCCGGCATGGTGACCGTGCGGTTCGCCGAGTTCACCCCGCCGTTCCTGCGCGGGCTCCACGAGCCGATCGGCGGCCTCGGGCACTTCGCCACCCACATGTTCTACTACCCGCGCCGGGACGCCCACGTGGTGCTCAACTTCCACACCTACCGCCGGATGAACCAGAGCTTCATGCTCCACGCGCGCATCGCCGGGCTGCTCGCCGCGTCGGCCTGACGCGGACGACGGCGCCCTGGCCCCTCAGCGCACCACGCCTTCAGCGCACGACGCGGTAGCGCAGGGCCATGCGCACACCGATCTCCTGAGCGCTCACCTTCTCCAGGGTCACCGCCGGACCGCCGGCGAACAGGCGCACGCCGTCACCGAGAAGTACCGGCATGACGTCGATCGACAGCTCGTCGACGAGCCCCGCCGCGAGGAGCTGACCGAAGACGTCGGCGCCGCCGATGAACGTCACGTCCCGGTCTCCGGCTGCCTCGACCGCTCGCTTCACCGCTTCCTCGACGCCGTCGGTCACGAACGTGATCGACAGGCGTCCGTTGCTCTTCGGCGTGACGGGCGGGGCTTCATGCGTGACGACGAACATCGGCACCTGGAACTCGTAGTTGTCCGCGTAGTCGTCGGGGCCCTCAGCCATGTCGAACGTGCGCCGCCCCATGAGGACCGCACCCGTCTCGTCCTGCAGTGCCTTCATGTACTCGCTGCCCGCCAGCTCCTCGAAGTCCGAGTACAGGGCAGCGGCACTGCCCTCAGCGTCCTCGACGAACCCGTCCAGCGACACCGTCGCCCCGGCGATCACCTTGGCCATCTCGTCCTCCTGTCTGCGCGCGAACCTGGGTACAGAGTTGGACCGGGGCGAGTGGCAAGACTCATCGGGCTGCTGGGTGTCCGCCTGTCGTCCCAGCGGTGTCCCTGTTGTTACCTTGACGGGCGGGCCGGTACGGTCGGCGACCCGGTCCGAACCTCATGCTGGAGAACGAGCTTGCACCCACCGACGACGCCCACAGCGGGAGGTCTCGCGCTCAGGTCGCTGAGCGCCGTCGTCGGGGCGGCGGCGTACGTCGTCGCAATCGGCTATCTCGCCCTCCATGCCGAGGCCGCGAAGGCTGGCGCCGTGCTCGCGTGGGACGGCACCATCACGTCCCTCGCACCCCCGACGCCGCCACTGTGGTCGAGCGTCGGCGTCGTCGTCCTGGTGGCGGTCGCCTTCCTCCTTGCCTGGCGTTCCCACGCGACGGCATCGTCCCGGCGAGGAAAGCTGCCGCTGTGGACAGCGACGCTCACGCTCATCGTCCTCTCCGCCTACCTCATGGCGACGTCGCAGCTCCCCTTCAGCGCCTTAGTCGCGGTGTCGGGGATCGATGCCTCCGAATCCATGCCCGCTGTCGTCGCGTGGGCCCGCCAGGGAGCGCTGAGCTCCGCCACCTACGCCGTGACCGGGGTCATGCTGGTGCTTTCGTTCCTCCGTCCTGGGCGCCGGACCGCCTTGCGCTCTGACGACGAGCCTGCTGCCGGCGCGACCATCACGGGCCCGGACCATGAGTCCGGCGTACAGGCCGGCTGAACCGCCCGACTCCATGAGGCCAGTCCCCCGGCGCGCGAGGTGCCCCCGCCCTGGCTAGCGTCGAGGCGTCGAGGCGTCGACCACGGAAGGGGCACGATGACACTCGAAGGCAAGGTCGCACTGGTCACCGGCGCAGGATCGGGCATCGGACGGGCAACGGCGGTGCGCCTGGCACGCGAGGGCGCCACGGTGGTCCCGGTCGGGCACCGCCAGGAGAGCGCCGACGACGTCGCGGCCGAGATCCGGCGCGACGGCGGCACAGCGCTCCCGGTGGCGGCGAACGTCGAGGACGCCGCCATGGTGCGCGACGTGCTCGCACAGGTCGAGCAGGAGCTCGGCCAGCTGGACGTCGTCGTCGCGAACGCCGGCGTCAACGGCGTCTGGGCCCCGCTCGAGGAGCTGGAGCCGGAGGACTGGTCCAGCACGATCGACACGAACCTCACCGGCACGTTCCACACCGTGCGCTATGCGGTGCCGCTGCTCGTGCGGCAGGGCGGCGCGATCGTCGTCGTCTCGTCGATCAACGGCACGCGCACGTTCAGCAACTCCGGCGCTTCCGCCTACGCGACGAGCAAGGCGGGCCAGGTGGCGTTCGCGCGCATGGCCGCCGTCGAGCTGGGTCCGCGCGGCGTGCGCGTGAACTCCGTCTGCCCGGGCGCGATCGACACCCAGATTGAGGACAACACCGAGCAGCGCAACACCGAGGACCTCGGCGTGGAGGCCGACTACCCGGAGGGTCAGATCCCGCTGACCGGCGAGGAGTCGGGCGAGGCCGCGCAGGTCGCCGACGCCATCGCCTACCTCGTGTCGGACGCTGCGAGCCACGTGACCGGCACCGAGGTGTTCGTCGACGGGGGCCAGTCGCTCATCGCCTGACGTGCCGGCGCGCTTGACCGTGTTCGGACAACATGGTCTCTACTGCCGCCATGCACACAACGTCCGGCGTGACAGCCTTGCGCGTCCGTCCTCGGGTCTGGCTGGGCCTCGGTCTCTTCGTGACCTACCTGGCAGTCTTCTACGCCGTCTGGATGGTCAACGGCATCGACTACGCCCGCGTCGGGGAGAGCGAAGAGACGCTGGCGAAGTGGTATGTGGCGCCCCTCAGCGGTGGCCTCGCCGTGATCCTGGTCGGCCTCTCGGTCTTCGGGTGGTGGCGGCCGGCTCTGCGCGAGACGAAGCGGCTCCCGAGAAGTGGCGCCGTCGTCCCGGTGATCATGGCCGTGGTCGCGATCCTCAACCTGGTGTTCGGCGAGTTCTCCCGCGTCACGATGACGATGTGGATCCTCCTCGTGATCGGCAGCATCCTGGTGGGGTTCAACGAGGAGGTCGTCGCGCGTGGTCAGCTCTTCGTCGCGCTGCGCAGCCGGTTCGGCGAGACGGGTGTCTGGTTCCTGTCCACCGCGCTGTTCTCGCTGCTGCACCTGCCGAACTTCTTCTTCGGCATCGGATCGCTGGCGTTCCTCCAGGTCGTCATCCAGTTCGGGCTCGGATCCGTGTACTACCTGGCGTTCCGTTCGACGGGCTCGCTGGTCCCCGCGATACTCCTCCACGGCCTGTGGGACTTCTCGACGTTCTCGTCGAGCCTCCCCTGGGCCGGACTCGTCGCCCCGTTCCTCGCGGTCGCAGGCGTCGTCGTCGCCGTCGTGCTGCTGGTGAAGGAGCGACGGCGGGACGCGGACACGAGGAGCTTGTCGATCCGCTGATCGACGTTCAGCCATCGGGCCGGGTCAGCGGACGACGAGGCGCACCAGCGTCTCGACCCGCTCCTCCTGGTGCGTGGCCGGGAAGCGTCCCGCGCGCCGGAGGGCGACGATGCCGTGGACGGCACCCCACAACACCTCCGCCGTCGTCGGCAGGTCGGCGGGCGGGTCGTCGAGACCGTAGAGTGCGCCCTCGATCGCCTCGAACCCGGCTCGCACGATCGCCGGCGTCTCGTCCGAGGCGAACGGGACGAGGACGGGCAGCAGGAACATCGCGTCGTAGGTCGCCGGGTGGCGCTCGGCGAAGCCGAGATAGGCGGTCACGAGCGCCCGGACGCGCTCGGCGTCGCTCGCTACGGGGACGTCCGCCGACGGCGCGAGCGCGGTCGCCAGCTCCTCGAAACCCTCCAGCGCGACGGCGGTGACGATCTCCGTCCTGCCCTGCGGGAAGTGCCCGTAGAGCACCGGCTGGCTGTACTCGATCGCGTCGGCGAGTCGGCGGATGGTCACGGCGTCCCACCCCTCCGTCTCGGCGAGGGTGCGGGCCGCACCGACGATCTGCGACCGCCGTTCCTCGAGCTGACGGGCTCGGCGTGCTGCGGCGGGAGTCGTCATGCGCCCAAACTCTAGCACCGCTAGACAATCGCTGCTACATTCTCCAGCACCGCTAGATCTAGCGGCGCTAACCGAGGATGGAGCGCGTCATGGAATCGTTGTCGATCGTCGCTGTGATTGTCGTCGGACTGATGGTGGGGGTGGAGCTGTCGGTCGCGCTCGTCATGAATCCGATCTTCGACCGGCTCCCCCGGGACGCCGGGATCGCAGCACGCTCCGACGGGGCACGCATGCTTGGACGCGTCATGCCGATCTGGTACATCGGCTCGGTCCTCCTGGTCGCCGGCACGGCACTGGCAGAGCCCACCACCGCGGGGCCTGCCTGGGCAGCGGTCGCCCTGCTGCTCGTCAGCGTGATCATGTCCGTTGCGCTGCTCGTCCCGATCAACAACCGGTCGAAGACCTGGACTCCTGAGACAGCTCCGGCCGACTGGCGCGACCAACGAAGCCGTTGGGACCGCCTGCACCTGGTGCGCCTGGCCCTGATCATCACCGCGTTCGTCCTCGTAACCGTCGCCGCCACGCGATGACCACGGAGCGGACGGCGGCACGCCGGCACGTCGGAGTCGTCGGCCACCCGGCCGAGGTGCCGCTGCCATGGGCGGCGTCGATGCTCGAGAGTGAGAGCAGGCGGTGACCGATGAGATCAGTCGGGTGCGGCGGTCTAGGGGTGGACACCTGTCGACCAACCCGGAGGACTCCCATGTCAGACACGAGCACCACACTCGACCACACGTTCACCGCGCCGATCGGCGTCGACGTGAAGGGCGAGACCTGGCCCTGCGTCGAGCTCACCGGTGCCGCCGAGCTGCTGGGGACGGGACGGTCGGTGCGGGTCGACGCCACCGTCGATGATGTTCCGGTCGAGAACATCGGCCTCATGCCCACCGGGCGCGGTGAGCTGATGCTGTCCCTCAACGCGAAGCTGCGCAAGCAGCTCGGCAAGGACGTGGGCGACACCGTCACCGTCCACCTGGCGAAGCGTCTGAGCTGAGGCCACTGCACCCGCGACCGACGAAGGGCCCCTGATCTCGGCGAGTTCCGTTGCGGCCGACGGCGGCACTCCGGTAGCGACGATGCATCGACTTTCGTCGCGGTCAGCGTCGTCCAGGGAACAGGCCAGCGAGCTTGTCCATGCACTGATCCAGGCCCATCTGGGAGCCGTCGCGGCCTGGGCCCTCCGCATACCCGGACTCGACGACCGTGACCCGCGTGCCACCGTCGACCGGTTCGAACGTGACGACGTGCGGCGTCCCGTCGGGCATACCGGACGGGACGCCGTCGTCGCCAGGAGTCAGCGCCGTGCCGTCTTCCGTGGCGAACCGCATCGTGTACTCGAGGCGGTGCGGGTGATCCACGCGCGTGTACGTCCAGGTGTTGTACGTGGTGCCGCCGCCGTACTCGGGCGGAGCGGTCATCCCCGTGAGGGTCACGCCGCCTTCACGCACGTCCAGCTCCGCCGTCGTGCAAGCGAATCCGTCCACGGCCCACCAGCGGGAGAGCAGGCTCGACTCGGTGAACGCCGCGAAGACGTCGCCGGGCGGTGCGGGGACGGTCCGGCTCGACTCGACTGTCGCCGAGGGTTGGTGCGACATCTCGATCACTCCTGACGGGGCCTCCACTGTGAGGCCGATCGCTGCCACGGTGAGATCGACGCTAGACGCTACGATCATCGTAGTCAATAGTGTGGAGGTAGTTGGTGAAGAGGTCCGGCGGCAAGTCGCACTGCCCGATCAACTTCGGGCTCGAGGCCTTCGGCGACCCGTGGTCGCTGCTCATCGTGCGCGACGTCGTGTACTCCGGCAAGCACACGTTCAACGGTTTTCTCGCCTCGGAGGAGGCCATCGCGCCCAGCGTGCTGGCGGCACGGCTCGACGGGCTCGTCCAGGCCGGCGTGCTGCACCGGTCACCCGACCCCGCAGACAAGCGGCGCGTTCGCTATTCCCTCACCGAGCGTGGCCTGGACCTCATTCCCCTCCTCCTGGAGATGGCGGAGTGGAGCGCGGGCGTGGATCCCCAGACGCAGGCGCCCCCGGACTGGATCACGTACGTCAAGGCGAACAAGACCGAGGCGATCGCACGCGTGCGCGAGACCGTGCGCCGTGGTGGCAGCGTGTTCGTGGGCGACGACAGCGTCGTCGCCCAGCTCGCGGACGAGAGCACGAACCGCTAGGCCGTCCTGGATGCCAGCGACCACACCACGAGCATCAGCAGCGTTGTCATGGAGACCACCCGCACCGGGTGCCACCGGCGCAGCGCCAGGACGACGAACTGCGTCGCGAAGATCCCGAAGAAGAACGCGACGACGGCCTGTACCAGGAAAGCGACACCCATCATCGCGTTGCTGACGGGGCCAGGGCCGGGCGGATCAGAAGACGCGTGCCGCGATGCCGTCCGAGTGGTGAGGGCAGGGCAACGTCGAGCAGTTGATGGCCATCGTCGGCGCAGACGGGCGCAGGCATGCGGACGGTCCCGTGGGGTGGTCCTGTCGAAACGTTACTGCAGCCGCGGGCGGCAGCAGCGAAGCACGAGTTACGGGAACGACGAAGGGCCCCACAGCCGCAGAATCTTGCGGGCGGGGCCCTTCGGGTGGCGGTAGCGGTGGGCTTTGCTGGCACTTTCGGACTCGGTGGCCCTCGCGCCCATGAAACCTGGCCTGACCTGCAGTTTCATGACGAGGCTGGTCGGACGGTGTTGCACGCGATGGGCCGGATCTCCACCGCAAACCGGAGGGAATCTGGTGACCAAGGTGCATCTGTGCCGGGAACCGGCCAGCCCGCAGAATCACCTCGTCGTACACGACTCCAGTGCGTTCTGCTCCTCCTGAAGATCACGCGCTTCGGGAGAGCTGGCCACGACCTCGGCCGAGCCGTCGGCGCCGTTCAGCGTCATCCCGATGCCGGGTACGCCCCAGTTCACGATCAGCACGGTGGACAGGTCACCGCTCTCGACAGCCTGCTCGCTGACTGTGCCTACCGCGGGTATGTCGACGCGCTCGTCGTCGGCCAGCACTACCTCTGCGCCTTCGAGGTTGCAGCCTGGGTCGCCGAGGACGGGAACCTGGTCGAGCGACACTTCCCAGGTCGTGCAGGGCTCCAGGCCATCGCCGCCAGGTGGGATGCTCACGCCGCCGCAGGTGTTGCAGCCGGAGACGACCGCCAGCGAGGCGACGGCCACGCAGGCACTGAACGCTCTCTGCATCCGGCCAGGCTACTGACCGATCCGTTCAGTGCGCGCTGCACAGCGCCGGCATCGGCGGGGACACTCGGAGGCGCCGTGCCGATAGCGGAGCACTGGAGGTCGGCGGAGGTCCGGGTCAAGGGTGGCCGCAGGCCATCGCGCAGCGACGCCGCAGGCGCCCTTGACGCGGGCCAGAGTCGGCCGGATGCTCGGCTGTCGGTGCGGTGCCGGAACGCGAGGGAGCAGCGATACCCGACGGCGGCGCCACCTACCTCCGGGCCGACCGGTACTCACCACATGCGTACAGTGGACGTACTCAGCCAGATTGAGGAGTCACCATGCCTACGGCCAACGCGCGGTCCGAGCGTCTGAACATGCGCCTGTCGCCCGATGCCCTTGCGACCATCCGCGCGGCCGCTGCGGCGCAGCAGCAGGACGTGTCCGCGTTCGTGCTCGGGGCGGCGATGGCGCACGCCCGCGAGGTCCTGCTTCGCGACCGCGTCCTCCAGCTCACCCCGCGCGAGCTCGACCAGGTCGACAGCGCACTCGACGCCGAGCATCGCGTAGTCCCGGAACTCGCCGCGCTAATCGCTGCGGTCCGACGGGACGCGCCGCAGCGCGACAAGTAGGAGCTGACGTCGCTCTGAGCGACCAGCCCGAGCATGAACAGAGGGCGACCCCGGAACTGATCCGGGGCCGCCCTTCATCGTCTCGGGACGGGATGTCGGGTGGGGTGCGCGCAGCGAGCGGAGCGAGCGAAGCGCGGGGCCCCACACGACGGGCCGGCCAGCGCGGCGGAGCCGCGCCTTGAGTCAGTAAGGAAAGTTCTCACGGCGGGGCCGGTGTCGGAACATGGCATGACTAAGAATCATGCCACGATCGCTTCTACTAAAGAGTCCGCCCGACGCTGAAGCCTGCTAGCAAGGGTGACAACGAACTTCAGGTAACGCTCTAGATCATCGGTAGTCGGCTTTCTGTCGCTCGTGCCATGAGCAATATCATTACGGCATTTCACGACATCGCTTAAGGACCGACGCACGTTCGTAGTCGCGAGACCTTCATCGCCATAGTCAAGATCAATGTCACCATCGCATACCTTGCTAGAACAGCCCATCCTCTCAAACAGCTCGTCTATCACGATGCCGTCGGCATTCGTGACTATGCGCGCGAACCTCTGCGAATCCAGCGAACCAGCCGGGGGTTTTGCACTGCCGTTCCAAAGTGCGGAAACAGACCCGAGCTTCTTGAAGAGCGCTTCGCGCTGCCCAGGATCCTTCGTTGAGACGATCCCCTCGAGGATGGGCAGGGATTGCACTTCGCGCACTCCTCTTGGAAGCCGATGCGATTCGATTGACCCCGTCCCGATCGCATCAACAAATTCAAGCGCCACAGCCTTCAGGAATGCCTCGAAGTGACTAACCAGAAGCACGACCGCCGACCGTCGGAGGGCGTTGACCTGCTCCACCATGCCACTGAGTTCGGCCTCCGCCGCAAGATCCCGGAGGACGAACACCTCCTTGACTCCATCTTCGAGTACGTCAATCGCCACGACTGGCTCACTCCTCTTCAATGAGTGGTCGCGGCAAGGATGAGGCAACGCCTACCTTCTCAAGTTCTCGAGCGAGTGCACCAATCCGATAGTTCATCCGAGAACGGTCCGCAGTCGCTCGTCCTATTGCCGTCTGGAAGCGCTCTTCATTCAGCAACGTCGCCAACGCTGCTTGCGCCTCATCGTGAAGCTCGTAGAGTTTATCGCGATCACAGAATGCGACCGCCACCATGACTGCATCATAGAGAGCCTTGTTGACAGGATTGGTTGCGCCAGGGACACCGAATGCTCTTGGACCAAAGACCGCGTGGACAGCCTCACAGCAGTCCCTAAACCGGCGCTCCTTGACCGCGTCGATGGAAATTTTCCGATTGGCCCTCATATAGGTGTTCAGGAACTGGCGAAGTGGAGGCTTGTAGTCCCCGACTCCATCGGTCAGCGCAAAGAAGCGGAGCGCCAATTCTTCGTTGCTCATGCGCTTATTACCCTGAGTTCCGGCCAGAGAAGTAAAGTACTCCTCCTTCGCAAGCCGCTTGAGGCCCTCGTTGAACGGACCGCGGTACACAGAGTTCCTCAACTCCTGAGCCGTCAATCGAACAGCACCGGTGTTAAGCCTTTCGAATACATCAAACTTGATATCCGGATGGCTGTCCGCAGTGATCACAATGCAGCGTATTGCGCGCCCTTCAAGTCTCCGACGATCGCGAGGAGAGAGGTTGTCAATCTTTTTTCCAATCAGTTCAGGTAGCACTGAAAGACCGGTTAGCGCGAACTTTCCTGTGAGGAATCTTTCAATGGCTGTCAGTCGTTGAAGTCCATCGATTACCTCATAGACACCGTCGTCGTCCTCTGCGAAGTAGCAAACGGGGATCGGCACGTTGAGGAGCAAGGATTCGATCAGCCTCGAGGCCTTGCCGTTATCCCACACGTACCGTCGCTGATACTCGATTGTGAGACTGATGCGCCCTTCGGCTATATCGTCCTTAATTGAACGAACACCGAGATCGTAAGGCTGCGTAACCAGCTTCCGATCCCCAGGAGCGATAGAAAGCGGTTCTTCTTGTGAATCTGCTCCGTCGAGATCTTCCTCGTCGACCACGACGTCACTGGTCGATGTCTCTTCGTCAGCCACAGCTTCTGCATCGCTGTCGGGACGTCCGGTCACACTTGCCTCCAATGGTTGCGCGTTGTCTCAACGGTACTTGATTCGTACGGCGTTGGGTGGGTGAAAGATCGAAGCCCGACCAACTCAAAGTTTTAGTAGCGGCGCTGCGAGACCGGAGTCGAAGACTCTTACTGGATCAGTCGCGATGTGTAGTTCTGCGCAACGAGCCGCTCAAAGGCCTCCCGCGTTCTGGCGTCGACCTGTTGGCCAATCGCGAAGCCTTTGTCTGCATATACCCAGACTCGCTGGGTATCGCCTACGAGCATATTGAGGACGTGACCGACATCTCCGATGGAGGCGACGTAGTCGCGGAGCGACTGCGCGCGGGCCGAGCAGACGACGTCCAGCTCGGGCCAAACCTGACGGGCCGTCGCGTAGGCACGACGCTGCTGATACGGCCTGCTGATGATCGTGGCCGAACCCGGATGGATGCCAAGACCGTCGAGCAGATCGCGCGTGAAAGTGAAGTTCTCGCCCGTGTTGGTCGCCCGCGTCTCGGTCAGGATCGTGTCGGCCGGCACGCCGAGCTCTTGAGCACGCTCGGCGTAGTGCACAGCCTCCCCGCGGGGGAAGACGTCGACCGTCGTCGGCGCGTTCGCCCCGGTGAAGACGATCAACGGGAAGCGACCCTCGTGCCACAGTTCGGCAGCATGTTCCGCGACGCCGATGTCGTGGCTCCCGAGCCCGATGGCAATGTCGGTGTTCCTGGGCTCGTGGTGCAGCTGGTGGTAGTCCCAGAGGATCTGGGCGTCGTCCATCACGCTCATGGGGTGTCCGTTCGTCAGTCGGGCATCTCGAAGGTGTAGGTCCACGCGAACCGTGAGGCAGCGTGCACGCCTTCGGCGTACTCGACCACTCTGCCCTCCTTCGTCCGCGTGGTGCGTTGCAGCACCATGACCGGCTCGCCGCCGGGCAGTTCGAGCATCGCGGCCTCGTCCGGCCTCGGCATCCGGGCCGTCAGCGTCTCGGTGATCTGGTCGGGCTCCAGCCCTTGCAGTGTGAGCACGGCGAATCCACCTCCACGCCCGGCCGGTCCCGGGGTCGGGTCGACCAGCGGCGTGCCATCGACGTCCTCCACGCGGTAGTAGCTCGTGAGCGTGTGGGTCGGCGTGCCGTCCTGACGCATGGTTCTCGCGCGGGCGTACACCTCAGCATCGGGCTCGATGCCCAGCGCCTGCGCAACGCGGCTCGGAGCGTGAACGCGCTCGACAGTCTGGGTCTGGTCCGTCGGCGTCCACGACTGGCCGCTGGCCTCACGATCGGCTGCGAACGCGACTCGGTCGCCGTACTTCCAGTTGCTCTTGGCGTATCGCTCGATGCCAAGCCGGCGCATCGGTGGGCGCGACCGCACGACCGTCCCGCGACGTCGGACCGGGGTGACGAGGCCTTCGGACTCGAGCAGCGCGACGGCGTTGCGCACCGTCTTGATGTTGACCCCGTACTCCGCGGCCAGGTCGGCCTGCTTGGGCAGCGTCGTGTCCGGCGGGTAGTCGCCGCGCTGGATGCCGTCACGCAGGACTGCCGCCAACTCCTTGTAGCCGTGCGTCATGGCCCACCTCCTTCCCGGTTAACGGTAGCGGTATGCGGCCGTCCGATCGATGCCGGAGCATTAGGGGTGGTTCTATCTGCGCTCAGGTGCTACGTTCTGGTTAGAACCACCTCTATCCGGGAGGGGTCGGTCCGGTCGCACCGGGCAGACAGCGAAGGAGCTAGGACATGGCACTGAAGCAGCGCTTCCAGATCGAGCACACCACGGCGTTCCCCAAGGGCGCGTTCCTGCGCGGGGAGGTCGAGCCGGTGGCGGACTTCAACGCCGCGGCCGGCCCCGACGGCTCCCGCCCCCAGCAGCTCGACAAGGAGACCGGCCTGCCCCTGTGGCAGTGCGTGGTCATCGACGGCGACGAGGACGCCGGCCGCAAGGACATCGGCGTCACGGTGAAGTTCGTGGCCAAGCACCAGCCCGTCCCGCCGGAGAACAAGTCCGGGCTTCCGTGGACGCCCGTGGAGTTCGTCGGCCTCATGGCCCTGCCGTACGTCGACGACAACGGCATGCGGCCCCGCATCGCCTGGTCGTTCCGCGCCTCGGAGATGGTGACCCCGGGTCAGGCGGGTCAGGGCGCCAAGACCACCGCGAAGGCCGCGGCGTGATCACCGCTCGCGCGTGGCAGGCGGTCCGCCGGGTGTTCTCAGCCCTGTGGCTGGCACTCCGGTGGACCGCCCGCGGGTGGTGGTGGCTCACCGCGTCGGTGTTCTTCTACGGCGTGCTGAGCCTCATGGGACACGACCTCCTGAGCGTCGTGATCCTCTTCTCCGTCCCGGCCTGGAACCTCACCCAGGCATTCTGGGCGGTGTTCAGCCCGATGACGTACGAGCCGCTGCTCGGTGGTCCGCTGCGGCGGTTCTCCTGGCGTCGCCACGTCCGCCGCAACTGGCTCGACCTCGCCATCGCCTGCGGGCTGGCAAGCGCCGTCGTGCTGGACCGTCGAGTTGTCCCACGGCTGCTGCGGGTCCGCGCTCGGGGCAACACGTTGCGGGTCCGGGTGCGGGCTCGCGCCGGGCAGACGCTCGACGATCTCCGCAGGGCCGTACCCGCGATCGAGACGGCGTTGGAAGCCGAGAGCTCGACCAGCCAGCGGGTTCGGCCCCGCGTCCTCGACATCGTGCTGACGATGGCCGATCTGCTCGACCAGCCGCTCTACGCGAGCATCCCCCAGGTCGTCGACCCGCACGGCGTGGACCTCGGCCGCAACCAGGACGGCTCGCGGTGGCGGCTCACTCTGCGGGGGCGGCAGACGCTCGTGGTCGGCTGCTCGGGGTCCGGCAAGGGCTCGGTGTTCTGGGGCATCGCCGGCAATCTCGCCCCGGCGGTGGAGGCGCGGCTGGTCCGGCTGTGGGGCATCGACCTCAAGGGCGGGATCGAGATCGGCATGGGTGACGGCGTCTTCCACCGGGTCGCCACCGACGAGGACCAGGCCGTCGAGGCCCTGCGCGACCTGCTCGCCGTCGTCGACCGCCGCCAGCGGCTGATGTACGGCCGCACGCGGGACTTCGAACCGATGCCGGGCGACCCGGTGCACGTGCTGATGATCGACGAGCTCGCGGTGCTGACCGCCTACGCCTCCAAGAAGGTCCAGAGCGAGGCATCGGACCTGCTGCGGCGCATCCTCACCCAGGGGCGTGCGCTCGGCGTGGTCGTGGCCGCGTTCGTCCAAGACCCCCGCAAGGAGACGGTGGGCATGCGTGGGCTGTTCACGCAGACGGTCGCGCTGCGGCTGCGGTCGGCGTCCGAGACGACGATGGTGCTCGGCGAGGGGATGGCCGACGTCGCGCCGGCCCACCAGATCAGCCCGGCCCACCCGGGCACCGGCTACGTGGTGGCCGACGACGGTCACGTAGAGCGGGTGCGGGCGGACTTCTGGGAGGACACCTTCATCCGGATGGTGGCCGACACCTACCCGGCGCCCGACCGGCATCTGCCCGAGCTGGCATCACCGCAGGTGGACGAGGCTCCGACCTCTGCCCCGGAGGACGACGAGAACGTGGCTCCGGTCGACGTCTCGTCCGGCGCGGCGTCCGCCAACACCGGCGCGGCGCGGCCCGCGGGGAACGAACCCGCGCCGCGCCCTCGGAAGCCGCGCACGCCCCGTGCTGCTCACCAGCCTGCCGGGTCGGGGGCTCGCGGTGAGTGACGTGCATGCCGTCACGGGAGGGTTCCCGGGGTTCGGGCAGGACGCCCCGCTCGACCTCGGGGACCTCTCCCCCGCCGCCGTCGCCGGCATCACCGCCCGGCTGCGTGACCGCACCGTCGGCGCCTTCTCCGAGGCCGCGGCCCGCGTGGGCTTCTGCTCGCACCCGGTCCGGCTCAAGGGCTCGTCGACCACCATCGACGCCGCCACGGGCGAGGTCCTGGCCGAGTTCAGCTCCGCTGATGCTCCGCTCGGCGTCCTCTACCGGGCGTGCGGCAACCGCCGGGAGTCTGTCTGCCCCGCTTGCTCCCGGGTCTACGCCCGCGACACCTTCGAGATGATCCGCGCCGGGCTCCTGGGCGGCAAGACCGTCCCGGCCGAGGTGGCGGACAACCCGCTCGTCTTCGCGACGCTCACTGCGCCGTCGTTCGGGCACGTGCACGGCAACCGCTCCAAGAACGGCGGCGCCGGACGCTGCCGCCCCCACGGTCGAGGCACCTGCCCGCACGGCGTCCCGCGGTCCTGCACCGCACAGCACTCCGAGCACGACCCCGCCGTCGGAGGTCCGCTGTGCGACGCCTGCTACGACTGGAAGTCCGCCGTCGTGTGGCAGTGGCACGCCCCCGAGCTGTGGCGGCGGTTCACCATCGCGATGCGTCGCCAGGTCGCCGAAGCCCTGGGCGTGCGCGAATCGGCGCTGCGCGACGTCGCCTCGGTGCAGTTCGCGAAGGTCGCCGAGTACCAGGTGCGCGGTCTCGTGCACTTCCACGCCCTCATCCGCCTCGACGGACCCGACGGCGCTGGATCACCGGCTCCGCTTCCCGGCGCGGTGCTCGCCGAGGCGGTCCGGGATGCTGCGCGGGCGGTCTCGGTCACGGCCCCTCCGGTCGACGGTGCGGACGTCCCGCGCGTGCTGCGCTTCGGTCAGCAGCTCGACGTGCGGTGCGTGCGCTCTGGCGTGCCGGAGAACGACGAGGGCTCGGACGACCTGCGCCCTGAACAGGTGGCCGGCTACCTCGCGAAGTACTCGACCAAGGGCACCGGCACCGACCCGTCAGCCCCGCGACCGCACCACCGCCGTCTCATCCGTACCTGCCGGTGGCTCGCCGAGCGCGCCCGCACCGCCTGCCGCGGCCTCGCCGGCCCGGACCCTGAGGACGACGACGGGTGCGTCTGCGGTCAGTGCGTCGACAGCCCGTACCGGCTCCTGGCGAAGTGGGCTCACATGCTCGGCTTCCGCGGCCACTTCTCGAGCAAGTCACGCCGCTACTCGATCCCGCTCGGACGCCTGCGCCGGGCCCGCATGCGGTTCCAGCGGCTCAAGGCCGACGCCGACCGCGACGGCACGCCGATGGACACGCCGACCTCGAGGCCCGCCTGCTCGCCGACGACGAAGACACCACCCTCGTCGTCGGGCACTGGACGTACCAGGGCACCGGTTGGACGAACCCCGGTGACAAGGCCCTCGCCGACGCCGCTGCCGCGCGTGCCCGCGAGTACGCACAGTGGAAGGCGACCCGCACGGCATGACCGACAAGGACGAGGGACCAGAGCAACGGGAGGAAGCATCATGAGCACCACGAGCGTGACCCAGATCGACCGGACGACTCGCCGCCGACGTCTCATGACGCCGAGCGAGCTGGCCGAGTACCTGGGCGTGAGCCTGCACTGCGTGTACGCGTGGTCGAGCCGCGGCGGTGGGCCGAAGGTGGTCCACTTCGGCGCCCGGCTGCGCTACCGGCCCGACGACGTCGAGGCGTGGCTCGATCGCGTCACCGACGACCGTGCGGCGGGCTGACCGATGCCTCGCAAGCCCATCGAGCCCGGACGCTGGGGGCAGATTCGCCGCCGTGAGGTCTCCCCCGGCGTCTGGCGGGCGCAGGCGCTTTACCGCGACTTCACGGGCGTGCTGCACAAGTACGAGTCCCGTGGGCCGTCCGGTGCCGCCGCGCAGCGTCGCCTGGAGGACAAGCTGCACCGTGCGAGCACGGACGGCACGACCAGCGGTGGCGCCGCGATCACGCCGGAGTCCCGGATGACCGTCGTCTTCGACCAGTGGGTGTCAGAGAAGCGGGTCGAGGGGCAGATCACGCCGCAATCGCTCGCGACGTACCTCGGCGTGCTGGAGCGGGACCTACGCCCGGCGTTCGGCGCGCTGCGGGTGCGCGAGGTGACTCCGGTCGCGGTGAACCGCGTGCTCATGGCGCTGAGCGCGGCGCGGAAGTTCAACACCGCCCGGCAGGCCCGCAACGTGCTGTCGCAGGTCATGATGATGTGCGTCCGGTACGGGGCGGCACCGTTCAACCCTGTGCGTGACGCCGTGACGGTGCGCAAGCCGCGACGTGCCGAGGTCCGTGCGCTCGGGCTGGAGGACATCGCCCTGCTGCGCAAGGCCGTCCGGGAGTGGGAGGACCGTCCCGCGCTCCCCCGCGGTCGCCGGAACATCACGCTGCTGCCGCAGATCGTGGACACGATGCTCGGCACTGGCCTGCGGATCGGCGAGTGCCTGGCGCTGCGGGAGGCGGACCTCGACCTCGAAGCCCTGATCCCGACGCTTACCGTGACGGGCACCATCGTCCGGGTCGAGGGCCGGCTGCTGCGGCAGTCCAAACCCAAGTCGGACTCGTCGCGCCGGACGATCACCCTGCCGGACTTCGTCGCCGCGGCCATCACCGAGGCATTGGACCTCGGGCTCGACGGCGGACCGGACGACCTCGTGTTCCCGTCAACCAGCGCCACTCCACGCTCGCCGAGCCGGATCCGCGACCAGCTCCGCGACGCGCAAGCCGCCATCGGCACCAAGGTCACACCGCACGACTTCCGCCGCACCGTCGCCACCCAGGTCGCCAACTCGACCACCATCGCCAACGCGACCGCACTGCTTGGGCACGCCGACGAGGGCACTACGGTGCGGCACTACGTGAAGCGCACCCACGTCGCTCCGGATCTGCGCGTCGTCATCGACCAACTGATCACCCAGGCGACAGGAACGAAGGGTGGTGCCCCATGACTCACGCTGCGTGCGTCAAGTTCCGTTGCGCTGCTGACCAGGATCGATACTGGCGTCATGACTCTCCTGAGCGGTGCTCAGCTCGCCGACGTCGACGACCCTGCGTGGCCCAGGATCCTCGAGCTCGTCAGCGCCACACCTGGCACACGGACTCTGCGTATCTCAAGCGCCCAGGGCCTGCGCACGCTGGAATCACTTCAGGTCACAGCCAGGTCGACTCTCGGTGCCCTCGCCCTCAACTGTGGCGCGATCATCGCCGACCACGGGTGGTTCCGCCTACTAGGTGGCGGTGGAGAAGGTCTGCCGGACCTCGCAACGGCCAACCAGTTGACTCCCGGCACGAGCCCCGCGCCGCCCTCGTACATGGTGGTGGGGTACGACGCACTGGGCGGCCGCTTCGCGATCGATGGCGGCGGACTGGGCGTGGCGCCCGGGCAGGTCTGCTACTTCGGTCCGGACACGTTGCAATGGGACGGGCTCGGCGGTGGACACTCCGCCTTTGTGGAGGCGGTGATCAGCGGATCGATGGGCGAGACGTTCGCCGACCTCCGTTGGAGCACGTGGCAGCGCGACGTCGAGGCCCTTGCACCCGACCAGGGGATCAGTGCTTATCCGCCGCCCTTCAGCGAGGAAGGTCGCAATCTGGACGAGGTCTCGCGCCGTCCGGTACCTCTCTCGGAGCTCTTCGCCTTCTACGACGAAGCTTCGGCGCAGCTCTGACTGCTCGACACGTTCCCGGGGGCGCGTCCCGCCCCTCCGTCAACGTGGCCTGCGAGCAAAACGGAGTGAAAACGGAGTACGGGGAACGACGAAGGGCCCCACAGCCGCAGAATCTTGCGGGTGGGGCCCTTCGGGTGGCGGTAGCGGTGGGATTTGAACCCACGGTGGCTATGAACCACACAGCATTTCGAGTGCTGCACCTTCGGCCGCTCGGACACGCTACCTCGCCGGACGAACCGGCCCACCGAGGATACCGAACGCGGACAGATCTGCGAAATCTGCGACCCTGCGACGTCGGTCACCGTCACCCGTGCCGCGAAGTAGTACGCCCGGCGGTGGTGGAGTATCCGCGGGGCACTTCACCAGCACGGGAGGTACTACTTCGCGGCGCGGGTGGGGCGGTGCAGCCTCAGACGCAGGGCGCTCCCGCGTCCCACGCGCCGGTGACCGACGTGCCGGGCACCTCGCCGCGGGTCCACCACAGCGCGGCGTGGTTCACACCAGCGCGCGAGACCACGTCGCCGGACGCGTATGTCGCAGCCGGGTCGAACGCCTCCCCGCACTCTTCGGCGGCCACGGGGTGGTCGCCGTGCACGCCGACCTCCACCCACGGGCCCTTCGACGCCTTGGCGGCAGCGCCCGGCATCTTGCCGCGCGTCCACCACTTCGCCTCGTACTCGACGCCGTCGTGCGACACCACGTCGCCGGAGGTGTACACCCCGGAGGCGTACCAGGGCGCGGCCCCGTCACCGACGACGAGCGGTCCCGGTGCCGCAGCCCGGAAGGTGTCGGCGAGCGCGCCGCCGAGCTCGTTGCGGTAGTCGCCGGCGATGTCCCAGAAGTAGGCGCCGCCGAACCCGTTCTCCGCGAGCCACTCGGCCTTGGCGGTGACGGACCGCGGCGTGTCGAGGCTCCACCACTGGTCGCCGTCCCACCGGTAGGCGGCGACGGCCTCCTCGTCGTAGTTCTCCTCGCCGACGGTGCGCAGCTCGGAGTAGTTCTTCACGCCGAGCGCCCCGGCGGCCTGGGCACCTGGTGTCGGGTCGTCGACCCCTTCCCAGCCCTGGCCGTAGGCGGCGAGGCCGAGCACGATCTGCTCGTCCCGGTAGCCGGCCGCTCGGTAGGCGCCGAGCAGGCTGTCGGCCGCGAGACCCCAGTTCGCGTCCTGGTCCGGCGCGTCCGGCCAGGAGTACGGGTGCAGGTTCCCCTGGTGCCCGGTCCGGTCGGCGACCCAGGTGCCGTGGTAGTCGTAGCCCTGGATGTTGAGGAAGTCGACGACGGCGGCGAGTCGCGGGTCCACCCAGCCGCCGTCGGTGCGCGGGGCCCAGCCGGCCGGTGCGAACCCGGTCAGCAGGTAGTCCTCGCCGTCGGCGGCGGAGCGCTCGTCGAGCTCGGCGCGGAACAGCTCCATGAGGGCGAGGAAGTTCTCGCGGTCGGCCTCGGGGTTCGGCGAGGGGTGCTCGCCGGTCGCGGCCGGCCACTCCCAGTCGATGTCGAACCCGTCGAAGATGCCGGCGGCGACACCCTCGCCGCCCTGGTCGCCGACGACAGGCAGGTTGCCGTCGAGGTACACGTCGAGGCAGGACTCGACGAGCCGCGCGCGGCTCTCCGCCGTCGACGCGGCCTCGGAGAAGTTGTCCGACCAGGTCCAGCCGCCGAGCGAGACCATGATCTTCAGGTCGGGGTAGAGCTCCTTGAGCTTGCGGAGCTGGTTGAAGTTCCCGGCGAGCGCCTGCCCCTCGACGTCGGCGACACCGTCGACGGCGTCCTCGGCGCCGACGATCCGCAGATAGTCGTTCTCGGGGTCGCCCTCCGGCTGGCCTGGGTCGACGCCGTCGTCCGGGACGACGTCGTCGCTGATGTCGCACACCAGGTCGCTGGTGACGTTGCCGAAGGCGTAGGTGAGGTGGGTGAGGTCGGCGACGGCGCCGGTCTTCACGAGGTCGGCGACCTCGTAGTCGTGGGTGTCCCCGGTGCCCCAGGCAGGGAAGTAGCCGAGCGTCGTGTAGCCGTTGACGCCGTCGGCGTCGTGGGTGGAGCTCGCGTCGGGTGGTGCGGGGGCGGGCTTCGCCGCGGCTGCGGGCGCGGCGAGTGCCGCTGCGGTGAGTCCGGCGGCGGCGACGGTGGCGGTGAGGGTGGTCAGGACGGACGTGCGCTGTTTCATCGGGGAGCCTCGCTGCTTCCTCGGGATGCGACCGAACCCGGTTTGTTCGGTTCCCTGCACAATAGCGAGGCGTCGGCCGCAGCACCAGGGCCCGAGCCGCAAGAGCCTCCTTCGTGATGACTTTGTGAGAGCCGGGCACGGGACGACCGCTCGGACGGCAGGTCCGCTCCGGCGGGGATAACGTCGCGGTAACGACCCACCGCTGAGACCCAGCGACGGACCAACGGACAGAGGAGAGCGCGATGAACCCTTCACCGGGTAGCACCGAGCACCAGCCGCTCGAGAACGTCCTTGCCCTGGGTGACTGCACACCGACCGGCACCTACCGCGTCGACCTCACCACCCAGGAGTGGTGGTGGTCCGACGAGACCTACCGGATCCACGGGTTCGAGCCCGGCGAGGTGGTCCCGACCACGGCGATGGTCCTCGCCCACAAGCACCCCGCCGACCGTGAGCAGGTACGCCACGTGCTCGAGGACGCACGCCGCACCGGCGCCCCGTTCGCCTCGGTGCAACGCATCATCGACGCCCACGGCAAGAACCACGTGGTGTCGATCGTCGGCCGCGGCCGGACCGACGACCACGGCGACCTCGTCGACCTCGTCGGCTACGTGCTGGACCTCACCGGCAGCATCAAGCGCTTCGCGTCCGAGGAGGCGAACTTCTCGATCCGCGCCGCCGCCCAGAGCCGCCGCGACATCGAGCGGGCCAAGCTGCTCGTGAGCCTCGCGCTCGGCGTGGACGACGACGAGGCCTTCGCCCTGCTGCGCCGTCGCTCCAACGACTCGAACGTCCCGCTCCGGGCGCTCGCCGAGCGGCTGATGCGGCACGTGCGCACCGCCACCGTGCCCGGACAGCCCGTCGACCCGACGCGCGCCCTGCGCCACTTCGACGCGAGCCTCCGCACGGAGGGATGAGCCTCACCGCAGAGCGGCGAGCGGGCCGACGCGCGACGCCGTCAGGCGCCGACGCTGTCGGTCAGCTCGGCCCCGGTGCTGACCCGGGCGCAGTGGCTGCAGCAGAACGTCTCGTCGTCCACGTCGACGCCGTGCCCCAGCACCGCGCACCCGCAGTGGGCGCACCGCGGTGCCATCGCGTGGATGGCGCACTCGAACGAGTCGTAGACCCCGCTCGCGCCGTCGGCCTTGGTGATCGTGAAGGTGTGTGCGTACTCGTTGCCGCACATGTCGCAGGTTGCCATGTCGCCCCTCCGTCGATGAACGGGTCGGCCCGTGGCTGGACCAGTCGCGCGAGGTGCGACCGGTCCCCCGGGCTCGCCGGCCCCGCCCTTTCCACGCTAGGGCGAAACCGGCGAGCAGGCCACCGCGGCGCTCGAACTGCCGACGTCGGTAGTCCGTGCCCAGATCGGTAGTTCGCACTACCGACCTCGAGACGAATTACCGACGTCGGTAATTCGGGGGCAAGGGCTGGGCGTCAGCCGATCCCGAACAGGCGCTTCAGCCAGTCGATCAGACTGTCGACGACGTCGCCGAGCCAGCCGCCGTGACCGCCCCCGTGCCGCTCGTCGACCGTCACCGGCTCCGACGTCGCGACAGCAGGTTCGCCGCCGCCCGCGGGGACTGCCGTGACCTCGACGCTCAGCTCGTGCCCCACGTCGGCCTTCTTGACCCGGTAGTCCTGCTTCGTGCCCTTGCGGCCGATCGGCTCGCCGTCGCGCAGCCAGCGGTACGAGAACTCCGCGTCCGCGGACCACCGGCCCGGGTCGGCCGTCAGGCGCGAACCCTTGACCGCGTCACCCACGATCGAGGGCGCCACCGTGTTCTCCAGCGGCGTGGTGAC
Source organism: Isoptericola sp. GX10416 (assembly GCF_056590155.1). NCBI lineage: Bacteria > Bacillati > Actinomycetota > Actinomycetes > Micrococcales > Promicromonosporaceae > Isoptericola > Isoptericola sp. GX10416. The sequence goes on from NZ_JBWPVO010000012.1 coordinate 44,765, forward strand.
CTCCGGCAGCAGCTCGATCTCGGTGGGTCCCGGGTTCGCCACGAGGCGCGCCCCGGTGTCCGACGGCGCCACGTCCGTGAGCTCGTACAGCCCGTTCATCTCGATCGAGCCGTCCGCCGCGATCTGCGGCACCGTGGCCGCGGAGTCGGTCGTGACGAACCAGTCCTCGCCGACCTCGGCCGGCCGCCCGTCGGAGGCGTCCGCCGTCGTGCCGTCGAAGTAGTTGGACGGGTCGGTCAGCAGCGACGTGTCGTCCTGGGCGAGGCCCAGCACGTCCGACGCCGCGGCCCGCCACGACAGCACCCCGGCAGCCTCGTACGCCGTCTCGCTCGCGTTCGTCTCGAGCCGGACGCCCCGCTCGTTGTCGACGGAGGTGACGCGGTCGAGCCGGATGTCCGGACCGGAGTTGGACGTCACGCCCGTGGCGAGGTTGTCGAAGGCGACCGCGTTGCGCAGCAGGTGGTCGCCCGGCATGGACTCACCGCCGAGCTTGAACCCGTTGCCCTCGCCCGTCCGCGTCGGGTCCGCCTCGAGCCACCCGTTGCTGTACGCCACCGAGTCCTCGACCACCACGGTGCCGATCGGGCCGGTGGTGGACTTGGCGAACAGGTCCCAGCCGTCGTCGATGTTGTGGTGGGCGATGTTGTACCGGAACACGTTGCCCTCGCCGACGGTGAGCTTGGCCGCGAACCCGTCGGCGTCGTTGCCGCCGTCGTCGGCATTGTTGTGCGACACCGAGGAGACCACCAGGTTGTGCGACGGCCACATCGACGGCGGCTCCGCGGACCGGCCCGAGATCTGGATGCCGGTGTCCCGGTTGTGGTGCGACTCGACACGCTCGACCACGTTGTGGTGCCCCTCGACGAGCATCGGCTTCTGCTTGTCCGCCGAACCCGTGATCTCGAGGTCGTGCACATGCCACCAGTCGCCGCGGATCACGAGGCCGCCGTCGGGCGACTCCGACAGGTCGAGCACCGCGCGGGTGCCCGGCTCCGACAGGATCGTGATCGGCGCGTCCTCGGTACCGTCCCGGCCGCGCTCGGCCACGACCGCGCGCTGCGGCGTGTAGGTGCCACCCGCCAGCACGATCTGCTGCCCGGGCTGGGCGAAGCCGACGGCCGTGTGCAGGTCGAGCGGGTCGGCCTGCGTGCCCGCACCGTCGGCCGAGCCGTCGGGCGCCACCCAGATCGACTCGCCCGGCTCGCCGTACGAGTCGACCGTGACCGTCAGGGGGACGTCGACCGGGTCGGTCGACTCGATCCGCTCGTACTCGCCGAGCTGCGGCTGCTCGGCGTCGGGCAGCAGCCGCGCGGTGAGTGCGTTCTCCCCCGGCGCGAGGTCGACGCTCACGAGCTCGCGCTCCCCCGGCGCCAGCTCGACGCCGTCGACGACGACGTCACCGGCGGCGTCGAGGATCTGGCCCTCGCCGTGCATGGTCGAGACGAGCGGCACGTCGATCTGGTCGTGGGGCGTGGTGGAGGTGACGTCGACCTGCAGGTCGGCCGGCACGTACTCGATCGGTCGCTCCTGCGCGGGCTCGTCGTCGTCCGGGTGGATCGTCGTGAGCTCCCAGTCGGTGACCGTGACCTGGATCTTGCGTGCCACGGCCATGCCGACGTAGAGCGCCTCGGGGTCCTGCTGGAGCAGCATCTCGGGGTCGTACTGGATGACCTCGATGTCCTCGCCGTCCGCACCGGCACCCTGCCAGATCGCGTGGAACCCGGTGTTGGACCTGCGCAGCGTCAGCTCGTAGACGTCGCCGTCGCCGAACTTCGGCCCGGTGGCGATCTCCGGCCGGTAGTCCGGGTCGAACACGACCGAGTCGCTCTGGTCACGCGACCCGGCGGTGTTGTCGTCGGTGGCGCCGGTGTAGCCGTGCACGAACCGGGCGCCCGGCATGCCGTTGACCACGTTCTCGGTGCCGTCGCCGAACCGCGTGAGCAGCGCGCCCGCCGAGTTGAAGTAGCGGTGCGGCGAGGACTCGGCGACCAGGTCGTCGACCGCCACGACGCCGAACCCGGACTGGTTGTCCTTCGCCGCCGAGTCGTCCACGTGGAACGTGGCGGTCAGCGTGAAGTTCTCGGTGGCCGGGTCGATCCTCGTGAAGTAGTACTGGAACCCGTCCTCGGACGTGGCGAGCTTGGTGGAGCTCGCGCGGGCGTCGAAGGTGATGGTCCCGTCGGCGTTCTCGACGATCTCGCCGCCGGAGCCGGCGTTCGATCCGACGTCTGCCGACTGCCAGCGCTCGACCGAGTCCGCCACGGTCACCTCGAAGGGCGCACCGGCGGCCTCGTCCGTGCCGCGCTGCGCGACGACGCGCACCTGGTAGGTCTGGCCGACGGTCAGCCCGGCGATCTCCGCGCTCGTGCCGGTCACGCCGTCGACGGCGGTGGTGAAGCCGGTGCCGTCGGTGCTGGTCTGCACGGCGTAGGTCGTGGCCTCGGGCGTGGCTCCCCACTCGACGGCGACGGTGCCCTGACCGCCGGAGACCGCCGTGGTGAGCGCGCCGGTGATCTCGGGGCCGACGAGCGGTAGCGAGAACTCGCCGGTGGTCGCCCGCTCGGAGACCAGCGGGTCGGCCTCGCCGGAGCGGGTCAGCCGCACCTCGACCTCGTAGGTGCCGGAGGCCGGTGGGGTCAGGGAGACGGTGCCGGACGTCCCCTGCGCCGCGGTGAAGTCGCGGTCCACGATCTCGCCGGCCGCGTCGTACAGCAGGGCGTGGGCGATGTCGCCGCCGTCGGTGCCGACCAACCCGCTGTAGGCGACGGCGAGCCGGGCCGGGTCCTGCGGGTCGGGCGTGACGCCGTCGACCACCGGTGCCGCGACGTCCGCCCAGGGCGCGCGGGCGACGTCGTCGTCCATGCCGAGCTGGGCGTAGTAGACGTTGACGCCCGAGGACGGCGAGGAGAGCCAGTAGGTCCCCGCGGCCGGCACCTCGAGGACCTCGGTGGCGACGGGCACGCCGGAGTCGTCGGCGAGGGCGGGGGCGGCGTCGACGACGGTCCACGACTCGTCGAAGAGCGCGAGCTCACGGTCGCTGCTGCCGCTGCCGGAACGGGCGTGGACGAGGACCTCGGTCGCCTCGTCCACCGTGAACCGCAGCGACCGGTGGTCGGCCGTGCCGGATCCGTTGAGCTTGAGCCGCTGGGTGTACTCGTCGCCGCGGTCGGAGGTACGGCTGCTGCCGTCGACGTCGACGTCCTTGCCCTCGGCGGCCTTGACGGTGAAGTCACCGGCGACGACGTCGCTCGTGTACTCCCCGGCGGTGAGGTCGTCGGCGCTGAACGCCGTCTCGGGGCCGGCGGCGACCGCCGCGACCGCCGGGCCGAAGGTGAGGGCCGCTGCCGCGACCACCGCCCACGACGCACGGAACCTGCTGCCTGTCGGTGTCATGGATCTCCTCGTCGAGATGCGCATCGCTCAGCGTCGAACGTGCGGGAAACCGGTTTCCGACAAGGTAGCCGCATCCTCGTCCCGGCGTCAAGGGTCGGCCCCGCTCGCGCACCGCGCCGCCGTCGTACGCTCGAACAGTGCAACCCGCCCCCCGGCCGCTCGCCCCCACCTACCAGCAACGCCGCTGGGAGCTGCCCCCCGACGCCGTGATCCACCACGGCACGGTGGACGACGCCGCCCGCCTGCTCGAGGGCCGCACCGTCACCGCCCTGACCGGCGCCGGGATCTCCACGGACTCGGGCATCCCCGACTACCGCAGCCCCGACTCGCCACCCCGCAACCCGATGACGTTCCAGCAGTTCACCGGCGACCCCGACTTCCGCCGCCACTACTGGGCCCGCAACCACGTCGGCTGGCAGCACGTCCGCCGCACGCACCCCAACGCTGGCCACCGGGTGCTCGCCGACCTGGAGCAGCGCGGCATCGTGCGGGGCGTCATCACCCAGAACGTCGACCTGCTCCACGAGGACGCCGGCTCGCGCACCGTCATCGACCTGCACGGACGCTACGACCGCGTGATCTGCCTGCAGTGCGGCCGCACCATCTCGCGCTCCCACCTGGCCGAACGCCTCGACGCGCTCAACCCGGGCTTCGTCGAGTCCGTGCTCGACGGCGGCACCACCGTCGCGGACATCGAGATCGCCCCGGACGCGGACGCCGTCATCGCCAAGACCTCCCACTTCCGCCCGGCGGACTGCGAGTTCTGCGGCGGCGTGCTCAAGCCGGAGATCGTCTACTTCGGCGAGAACGTGCCGCGCGCCCGAGTCGACGACGCCTACGCGCTGGTCGACTCCGCGGACGCCCTGCTGGTCGCGGGCACCAGCCTCACCGTGATGAGCGGGCTGCGGTTCGTGCGCCGGGCCGCCCAGGCGGGGCAGCGGGTCGTCATCGTGAACCGCGGCGAGACCCGCGGCGACCCGCTCGCCACGGTCAAGGTGGACGCCGGCGTGAGCGAGACCCTCGTCGCCCTGGGTGAGATGCTCTGACGCGTGCCAGCACCGTCCACCGCGCGGACCGACATCCAGGGCCTGCGCGCCCTCGCGGTCGCCGCGGTTCTCGGCTTCCACCTGTGGCCCGCCGCGGTCACGGGCGGGTACGTCGGCGTGGACGTGTTCTTCGTGGTGTCCGGATTCCTCATCACGAGCCACCTGCTGCGCCGCCCGATCCGTGACGGCCGCGACCTGCTCGGCTTCTGGGCCCGGCGGGTGCGCCGCCTCATCCCGGCCGCCAGCCTCGTGCTGCTCGTCACGATCGTCGCCGCGGCCGCCTGGCTGCCCACCACCACGCTGGTGCAGGTCGGGCGGGAGGTGCTCGCCTCGGCGCTGTACCTGGAGAACTGGGCCCTGGCGAGGTCGGAGACGGACTACCTCGCCGCCGACCAGCTCCACTCCCCCGTGCAGCACTACTGGTCGCTGTCCATCGAGGAGCAGTTCTACCTGGTGTGGCCGCTGCTCCTCGCGGCGGTCGCCTGGGCCGGCCTGCGGGCGCGGCGCCGGCATCGCGACCCGGAGCGCACGACGGCGGCACTGGCGGTCGCGCTGACCGGTGCGGTCCTGGTGGCCTCGCTCGGCTGGTCGGTGTGGATGACGTGGGCGGAGCCCGCCGCCGCGTACTTCGTGTCCACCACACGGTTCTGGGAGCTGGCGCTCGGCGGGCTGCTCGCCGCCCTGCTCGCCCTGCGGGCCGTCCACGCGCCCGCCCCGGAGGGGCAAATGGGTGCGGAGCCCGGTACGCCGCCCGCCGCGTCCGCCCTGCGCGCCGTGGCCGCCTGGACCGGCCTGGCCATGATCGCCGTCACCGTGCTGACGTTCGACGCCGAGACCGCGTTCCCCGGGTACGCGGCCCTGCTGCCGACCGTCGGGGCGCTGCTGGTGATCGCCGCTGACGCCGACCGGCTCCGCGCCGGCCCGGGTGCCGCCCTGCGCCGGCGGCCCGTCCAGTGGCTGGGCGACACGTCCTACTCGGTGTACCTGTGGCACTGGCCGCTGATCGTCATCGCACCGTTCGCCCTGAGTCGCGACCTCAGCGACGTCGACCTGCTCGCGATCCTCGGGGTGACCCTCCTGCTGGCGTGGTTCTCCCAGCGGTACGTCGAGGACCGGCTGCGGTTCCACCCCCTGCTCACCCGCCGTCTCGGGGCGACCTTCGCGATGCTCGGGCTGTGCGTCGCCGTCGTCGGAGGCACCGCCGTCGGCGTCCGGGAGTGGGCGAGCGCCGCCGAGCGGGACGCCGTCGTCGACGCGCGCGCCGCCGTCGCGCAGGCCGGGCCGTGCCTCGGGGCGCAGGTGGTCCGCGACGAAACCTGCGAGGACCCGGGCCTCGTGCTGCCGCCGACCGCCGCCGCGCAGGACAAGCCGGTGGTGTACGCCGACGGCTGCTGGAACGACTCGCCCTTCACCACTCGGAACGTGTGCACCTACGGGGACGGCACCGGGGAGCCGACGGCGCGGCTCGCCCTGGTGGGCAACTCGCACGCCGGGCACTGGGTCCCGGCGCTCGAGGACGCGATCGCCACGGACGGCTGGCAGCTGGACACGTACCTGCAGTCCGTCTGCTACACCGTCGACGCGCCGATCGAGCTCCCGGGCGAGGGCGTGACGCAGGCGTGCCAGGCCACGAACCGGTGGGCCGTCGAGAGCGTCGTGACCGGCGGCTACGACCTGGTGGTCCTGTCCGACCGCACCCACCAGCCGCTGGCCGGCGTCGCCGAGGAGGACCAGGTGGCCGCCGCCGAGGACGCCTACCGCGAGACGCTCGCGGCGTTCACCGACGCCGGCATCCCGGTGCTGGTGCTGCGCGACACCCCGGTGATGCCGCGCAACGTGCCCGAGTGCCTCGTCCAGCTCGCCTACGACCCCGACGCCTGCGGCGCCCCGCCCGCGACCGCGCTCGAGCCAGACCCACTCGCCGCGGCCGCGAGCGCCGACACCACCGGCCTGGTGTCGGTGACCAGCGTCGACCACCTCATGTGCGACGAGATCTGCCACCCGGTGATCGGCGGCGTCACCGCGTACTTCGACCACGGGCACCTGACGGCGACGTTCGCCCGGACGCTCGCCCCCGAGGTGTCGGGTGCCGTCCGCGCGGCGCTCGAGAGCCCGCCGTAGGCTGCGAAGCATGCTGGACGCCGTCGTGGTGGGATCGGGGCCGAACGGGCTCACGGCCGCGGTCACGCTCGCGCGCGCCGGCCTCGAGGTCGTCGTCCTGGAGGAACAGCCCACGGCGGGCGGGGGCGCCCGTACCCTCGACCTCGGCCTGGCCGACGGGATCGTGCACGACGTCTGCTCCGCCGTCCACCCCATGGCGTGGGCCTCGCCCGTGCTGCGCGCGTTCGACCTGGCGACCCACGGCGTCGAGCTGCTGACCCCTGACGTGTCCTACGCCCAGCCGTTGCCCGGCGGCCGCGCCGGGATCGCCTACCGCGACCTGGAGCGCACCGTCGAGCGCCTCGGGGCCGACGGCGACGCGTGGCGCTCGCTGCTCGGCCCGTTCGCCGAGCACTGGCAGGCGGTCGTCGGGCTCGCGCTGTGCGACAAGCGCTCCTGGCCTCCGGGCCTGTCCGACGGCGGAGCAGCGGTCACGGCCGCCCGCTTCGGCCTGGCGGTGGCCGAGCAGGGCACCGGGCTGTGGGGGCGGCGGTTCCGCACCGAGGAGGCGGCGGCGCTCCTGACCGGGGTCGCCGCCCACGCCATCGCCCCGCTGCCGTCGACGGGGGCGGCCGGGACGGCGCTGCTGCTGGGCACGCTCGCCCACGTGGGGCACGGCTGGCCGATCCCGCGCGGCGGGTCGGGCGCGATCACGGCGGCGTTGCAGGCCGAGCTGGAGTCCCGGGGCGGCACCGTGGTGACCGACCATCCGGTGCGGTCACGCGCCGACCTGCCGCACGCCGCGACCTACCTGTTCGACACCTCGCCCGGCACCCTGCTGGACGTGCTGGGCGACGACCTGCCGCCGTCACGACGCCAAGGACTGACGGGGGTCGCGCGCGGCGACGCCGCCGCGAAGGTCGACCTGGTGCTGTCCGGCCCGGTGCCGTGGGCCGAGCCGGACGTCGGCCTGGCCGGCACCGTGCACGTGGGCGGCACCCGCGCGGAGATGGCGCGGGCCGAGGCAGCCGTCGCGGCGGGCGACCACGCCGAGCGGCCGATGTGCCTCGTCAGCGACCCGACCGTCGTCGACCCCTCCCGTGCGAAGGGCGGCCTGCGCCCCCTGTGGGCGTACGCGCACGTGCCCGCCGGTTCCACCCGCGACGTGACGGACGACGTGCTGGACCAGATCGAGCGCTTCGCGCCCGGCGTGCGGGACGTCGTCGTCGCCTCGCGGTGCACCCCGGCCTCCCGGCTGGCCGAGCACAACGCGAACCTGACCGACGGCGACATCGCGGGCGGGCGCGTCACCCTGTGGCGGATGATCGCCCGGCCGACCGCCCATCCCAACCCGTACCGGCAGGCCGGCGGGGTCTACCTGTGCTCGGCGTCCGTGCCGCCGGGCCCCGGGGTGCACGGCATGGCCGGCTGGCATGCGGCCCGGCACGCGCTGCGGGAGGTCTACGACCTGCGCACTGCGACCCTCTGAGCTCCGGTCGGGCTCAGGGAGCGAGGTAGGCCACGTCCCCGTTCGAGCTGCGGACCTCCACGGTGCGCTGCGCCGCCGGGTCCGTCGGGCCCTCGATCGTCTCGCTGCCGTTCGACGTATCGATGACCAGGTTCACCGGCTCACCGTCGCCGACCACCGTCGCCGAGCCGTTGCTCGTCCGGGCCAGCACGTCTCCGGCTGCACCCGCCACCTCGACCCTGCCGTTCGAGGACTGGGCCTCGACCTCCCCGCCGACGGTGGACACGTCGACCGACCCGTTGCTCGTGCGGGCGAGCACTCCCGCGCCGACGTCGGAGGCCGCGACGTCACCGTTGCTCGACCGCGCCGTCACCCGCCCCTCGACGCGGGACGCCTCCACGTCACCGTTCGAGGTCCGCGCCTCCACGTCCCCGCCCACGTCGGCAAGGACCAGGTCACCGTTGCTCGACGTCGCCAGCACGTCGCCACCGATCGCCTGCGCGACGACGTCGCCGTTCTCCGAGCGCAGCTCGGCCCCGTCGAAGCCCGACGCCTCCACGTCCCCGTTCGAGGTCCGCGCGTCCACCGCCGTCCCCGTCGGGACGACGGCGCGCAGCTCGCCGGAGCACACCCAGGAGAACCAGGCCCACGAGGGGCACTCGTGCGTCAGCACCAGCCGGTCGCCCACCTGCTCGACCCCGTACCGCGGGGAGACCAGACCACGGTGGGCGACGACCTCCACCTCGATCCCGGTGATCGCGTCGTCGGCCCGGACCTCGACGTCGCCGTCGGCCACGAGACCCAGGTCCGCCGAGGCGTCGTAGTCCTCGCGGGTGGTCTCCGTCGAGGACACGGCCCGGTCGACCAGGAGCAGCGCCGCCCAGGCGACCACGAGGACGCCGAGGCCGAGGCCGACGGCGAGCAGCACGCGCCCGGCCGTCCCGCGGCGCCCGTCGGTCGCGGGTCCCGGGGCGGGCGAGGAGCCCGGGGAGGATGTGGTGCCCGGGGTGGGTGTGGTGTCCGGGGTGGGTGTGGTCATCGCAGATCTCCGTTCAGGTCGAGCCAGCGCAGGACGGCGAGGACGCGCCGGTGCGCGTCGGCGTCGGGCGGCAGGCCGAGCTTGCTGAGGATGTTGGTCACGTGCTTCTCCACGGCGGCCGGCCCGACGACGAGCCGGTCGGCGATGGCGGTGTTCGAGCGACCCTCGGCCATGAGCGCGAGCACGTCGCGCTCCCGTGGGGTGAGGTCCGCCAGGTCGTGGCGTGAGCGGGCGAGCACCTGCGACACGACCTCCGGGTCGAGGACGGTCCCGCCGCCCTCCACACGCGCGACGGCGTCGAGGAACTCGTCGACGTCCGCCACGCGGTCCTTGAGCACGTAGCCCAGGCCGCGGGTGCCGCGGGCGAACAGCTCGGCGGCGTAGCGCTGCTCCACGTACTGCGAGAGCACCAGCACCGGCAGGTCGGGGTGCAGGCTGCGCAGGTGCACCGCCGCGCGCAGCCCTTCGTCGGTGTGCGACGGCGGCATGCGCACGTCGGTGACGAGCAGGTCGGGCAGGGTCACGCCCGGGGTGCTGAGGGCAGCGACCATCTCCTCCGCGGTGCGGTGGCCGGTCACCTCGTGCCCCTCGGCCTGCAGCAGCCGGGTGAGACCGTCGAGCAGGAGGACCGAGTCCTCGGCGATCACGATGCGCACGGCAGCTCCACGATCAGTCGGGTGCCGGCGTCGGCCGGGCTGGTCAGGTCGAACGTTCCGTCGAGCGCGGCGACGCGTCCCCGCAGGCCCGCGAGCCCGCCGCCGGGCGCGGTCCCGGCACCGCCGCGGCCGTCGTCGGTCACCTCGACGCGCAGCACCGGTCCGGAGCCCGCGGCGCCCTCGGGGACGACGGCGGCACGGACGTGGGCGACCGACGCACCGGCGTGCTTGGCGACGTTCGTCAACGCCTCCGCGACGACGAAGTAGGCGGCTGCCTGCGCCGTCGTCCCCGCTGCCTCGAGCCCGGACGCCTCCACCCGGACCGGGACGGGGCTGCGGGCCGCGAGCGCCGACAGCGCCGCGTCGAGACCGCGGTCGGAGAGCACGGCGGGGTGGATGCCGCGCACCAGGTCCCGCAGCTCGGCGAGCGTCTCCTTGACCTCGCCGTGGGCCTGCTCCAGCGCGTCGACGGCGGCGGCGGGTTCGCGCTCGGCCACGCGCCGCGCGGTGCCCAGCGTGACGCCGAGGGCCACGAGACGCTGCTGGGCGCCGTCGTGCAGGTCGCGCTCGATGCGACGCCGTTCGGTGTCCGCGGCCTCCAGGGCGGCGGCGCGGGTCTCGGTGAGGACGTCGGCGCGCTCGGCGGCCGCGGCGGCGACCGACTCGGCGACGCGCGCCTCGGACTCGGCGACCGCCTGGGCGGCCCGCGCCTCCGCGGCGGCGGACGGGCCGAGGAGCGCCCGCGCCAGGCGGACGATCGTCAGGGTGCCGGCCTGGGCGCAGAACGCGGCGAACCAGACGGCCACCACCACGGCGAGCGCGAGGAGCAGCCCGCCGGCGATCGTGGCCCAGCTGCTGGTGCCGCCACCGCCCAGCAGGAACCGGGCGGCCAGCACGACGCCTCCGACGGCGCCCGCGGCCAGCGCCACGACGAACGCCAGGTACACGCTGGTCAGCAGCAGCGCCACGAGGGCGTAGGCCGTCGCCCGCCAGCCGACCGGGTCGCTCGAGGCCGCCCACAGCCGGGTGACCCAGTGCGGGCCGCCGGGCCGCCGTCGGGCCGGGGCGGGCACGACGGCGCCGGTCTGCGCGGCCAGGCGCGCCCGCTCGGCGCCGCCGAACGCCCGGGCGAGGGCGAGCGCCGGCGGCAGCACGAGCAGCCCCAGGCCGAGCACGGGGACCAGGGCGGCCGCCGTGACGACGACGATCATGACGGGGAGGCCCGCCGTCAGGGCCCAGAGCCAGCCGACGACGACCTGCGCGACGCCGTGGTAGGTCGCCGGGGCGAACGGGGCGCGCAGGAACCCGGAGGTCGTCAGCGCCGGTGCGACGCGGCCGGTCGCCGGCTCTGTGCTGGTCATGCCACCGACCCTACGGAGGCGGCGACCCGTGCGGAATGCGGCGCACCCACGGGTCGGCGTCGGGTTGTCCCTACCCTCGGCGGGCATCGAAGAAGGCGCGCAGCACGTCGGCGCACTCCTGGGCACGCACGCCGGTCACGACCTCGACCGCGTGCAGCGCACGCTGGTCGCGCACCATGTCCCACACCGACCCCGTCGCCCCGGCCTTCGGGTCCCACGCGCCGAGCACCAGGCGGTCGACCCGCGCCGCGACCAGCGCCCCCGCGCACATGACGCACGGCTCCAGCGTCACGACCAGGGTGCAGCCGTCCAGCCGCCACCCGCCGCGCTGCTCGGCCGCGGCGCGCAGGGCCAGCACCTCGGCGTGCGCCGTGGGGTCGCCCGTCTCCTCGCGGCGGTTGCGGCCGATGCCGAGCACCTGCCCGTCCGGGCCGACGACGACGGCGCCCACCGGCACGTCGTCCGTGGCCGTCGCGTGCGCCGCCTCGGCCAGGGCCGCTCCCATGAGCTCCGCCCAGACGGCGCGGCGGGCACCGAGGGAGGGCGGCGGGAAGGTGTCGTCCGGGGCTGACCGGTCGGCCGAGGGGTGGTCCACGCGGTCAGGCTACCGACACGTCCGCGGAGCCGGTCGTTGCGCCGGGGGACAATTCACCCGAGGTCGGACCTTCCCCTCGACACCGACATGATGCTCTAATAGCATGCGTCCCCGTTTCCTGCCCGCTGAGCGCCTCGGTTCGCGCTCGCGCCCACCCGCTGAAGGGATCACACAGCCGTGAAGAGAATGCTCGCGAGCGTCGCCACCGCCGCGCTCGCACTGGGAGGGCTCGTCGCCACCGCGATGCCCGCCTCCGCCCACACGCCGAAGGTCAGTGCCGACTGCCAGAACCTCACCGTCGACCTCCGGGCCTACGCCGACGGCTCGCAGTACAGCTGGTGGTACGGGAAGAAGCGTGGCGGCCACCACGGGTCCGAGGACAAGGTGAACACCGTCACGGTCACGGTCAACGGTGAGGTGGAGATCGAGGAGGCCTTCGGCAAGTCCTTCCGCCGGACCCTCGAGCTGGACCCCACGCAGAGCAACGAGTGGACCGTCGACGTCGACGCGTGGGACAACGACGTCTACGACTTCGACGAGGCCGGCACGACCGAGCCCTGCGTCGCGCCGTCGCCCCAGCCGGAGCCGGAGAACGAGATCCAGACCGCGTTCTACGTGTACCCGAAGCTGCGCGCGCACGAGCCCGCCGCTTGGCACAACTCGGGCAAGCAGACGCGGATCGCCGTCCGGGACGGTGCCGAGTTCTGGGAGACGCTGCCCGAGGAGTACCCGGGTGAGTACTTCGACGTCGCGGACCTGCCGGCGGACGTCTGCGAGTCCTGGGGCGTCCAGCAGGACATCGTCGGGATCCACCAGGGCTTCGACTGGGCCGACTACGTGCACATCACGTACCCCCACGGGCCGCTCTTCCAGGACCTCATCGCTCACCGTCACACCGACCTGAGCGAGTTCCTGCCCGAGTGCGGCGACCAGCCCAAGGAGAAGGTCACCCTGCCCGCCCCCTCGTCCGTCGAGCAGTGCGACGCCGAGGACTCCGTCGTGCTCCCCGAGAGCGAGCACGCGACGTACACCGAGAAGTGGAACGACGACCGCACCGAGGTCACCGTCACCGCGACGCCGCACGAGGGCGTCGAACTCACCGAGGACAGCGAGACCAGCTGGACGTTCACGTTCACCCATGAGCCCTGCGAGGTCGAGCTCGAGCCCGTGGTCGTGACGCCGGACCTCCCGACCGTCGAGGACCTGTGCGGTACCGAGAACGACGACGTCCGCCTCCCCGCGAACACGGACGAGGTCACCTACGAGACCACCGCCGACGGCATCGTCGCCACCCCGGCCGAGGGCTTCGCCTTCGGCGAGGAGCTCCCCGCCGAGTACACCGCGCAGAACGACGGCACGGCGATCTACACCCTCCCCGAGGGCTCCTTCACCGACGAGCCCTGCGAGCTGGTCCCGGGTGACATCGGCGCCGTCTGCGACGCCGAGACGCCGTACCTCGTCTACGAGGTCTCCCTGCCCGAGGGTTCCGAGGCCGCCGGCGAGAACCCGCTGACGGTCACGTTCCTCAACCCGGACGGTGAGGACCACGTCACCACCGACCTCCCGCTCGAGGGCCGCCTGCTGTGGCCGGGCGCCTCCGCCGAGGAGCCGCTGCAGTGGCCGGGCTGGGAGCAGCTCGAGGACGGCTCGTACGTCGAGACCGACGACAACTACGCGTGGACGCGCGACGGCGTCCAGGTCCAGTTCGAGGTCAACCCGGACTACTCGATGGTCGTGAACTACCCGCCGGCCTCCGAGGAGTGCGCCGACGCGCCCAGCGATCTCCGTGAGGCACCCGCGCAGACCGTCGTCGACGTCCCCGTGGACGCCGAGGAGGTCGCCGCCCAGGAGGACGAGCTCGCGGTGACGGGTGCGACCATCGGTGTCGCCGCCGCCGTGGCACTCCTGCTGGTCGGTGGTGGTGTCGCACTGTTCGTCGTGCGCCGTCGCCTCCAGCAGAGCTGACCTGCTCACGACTGAGCACTGAACGGCGAAGGGCCCGACCGGCACGACCGGTCGGGCCCTTCGCCGTGCTGACGGCCGAGCGGTCATCGTGCCCCGGTACGGTGTGACCATGCGCCTGCACGTCACCGACCACCCGCTGGTCGCCCACAAGCTCAGCGTCCTGCGGGACGAGTCGACGCCGTCGCCCATCTTCCGGCTGCTGGTCGACGAGCTCGTCACCCTGCTCGCCTACGAGGCCACCCGTGACGTGCGGACCGTGCCCAAGGAGATCACCACCCCGGTCACCACGACGACGGGCGTCAAGCTGAGCGATCCCAGCCCGATCGTCATCCCGATCCTGCGCGCGGGCCTGGGCATGCTCGAGGGCATGACCCGCCTGCTCCCGACCGCCGAGGTCGGGTTCCTCGGTCTGCAGCGGGACGAGGAGACGTTCGAGGCCGTCACGTACGCCAACCGGCTGCCCGACGACCTCACCGACCGCCAGGTGTTCCTGCTCGACCCGATGCTCGCCACCGGCGCCACCCTGGTCGCGGCGATCGACTACGTGCTCGAGCGCGGCGCCCACGACGTCACGGCCGTGTGCCTGCTCGCCGCGCCGGAGGGGTTGCAGGTGCTCCAGGACGCGATCGGTGACCGCGTGGACGTGCAGGTCGTCGTCGCCGCCGTCGACGAACGGCTCAACGAGAAGAAGTACATCGTGCCGGGGCTCGGCGACGCCGGGGACCGGCTCTACGGCGTGGTGTGAGCGACCGCGTGGCGTGAGCGACGGCCGTCCCGCGTCAGCGGTACTCGCAGAGGCCCGTCTTCTCCCACTGCTTCCACTGGCCCATCCACACGCCGTCCCACTGCTCGGACTCGTACCAGCGCTTGCCGTGGTCGTGACCCTTGCCACGATCACGGCCCTTGCCGTGACCGTGCTCGCCGGCGGGCGGTGCGCCGTCCCAGTCCAGGTAGCGGTAGGCGTGGCCGTTCCACGACCGCACGTCGCCGCTGGCGTACTTCGCTCCCCAGGCGATCCGTTCGGCACACCACCCGGCCTCTGCCGCAGTGAACGTCTCGACCTCGAGCTTCGTCGACCAGTCGCCGGCGGTCACCGTCCACGTCCCGCCCTGACGGCCGTCGACGCGTCGGCTCTCGACCGCACCGGTCTCGCCGGCCGCCACGACGATCTTCTGGGCGTGGCCGTGCGGGCCCTCGACGCGGAAGGTCGTGCGCACGGTCGATCGGCTGTTGTCGAGAAGCACACCGACCTTCCGCCACGACGTGGCGTGATCGCCGTGCAGGTCCATCTGGACGTCACCCTCGTCGAGGCGGGCCCGGGGTTCACGGACGACGCACCGGGCGGAATCGTGCGACGCCTCCCGCTCGGCGGTGAACTCGCGCCCCTCGATGGTGCGTGCGAGGCGGACGGTCACGCTCCCTGAGCCGGTGCGCCACGAACCGTCGTCGATCACGAACCGGGTGGATCCGCGTGCCGCGAGGTCCCGCGTCTCGACACCCTCCCCGCGGCGCAGCAGCGTCGCCGCCCAGGCCCGGTGGTCGTCGCCGGCGACCTCCACGACGACCTGCGCGGTTCCCGCGTCGCACTGCGCGGCGGCGGAGACGTCGACGGCGGCCGGCCATCCGGGCGCCTCGGCACAGCTGTCGAAGCCGACGTCGATCCCCCGCAGCTCGACGCCGTCGGCGAGCACGGTGCCGGACGCCGTGCCCCAGGGGACGCTCAGCTCGAGGGTGCCCTTCGCCCCGGCGGCGAGGCGGACCTCGTCGGTGCTCCCGCCGGCCCGGGCCCTGAAGACCACCGGCAGGGTCGAGCCGGTGTTGTCGACCGGGATGGTGAAGGTGCGCGCCGACGTCTCGCTCGCGGCGTCGTAGGTGCAGGCCTCCGCCGCCTCGGCCCGGCCCGCGGCGGGGGCGATCCGCGCTCCGTCGTAGGCGGCGGTCGGGGCGACGGCCGGCACGACGCCGGAGGTCGGCTGGTCGCCGTCGGAGTCGGTCACCCATCGGTACAGGTTGAACGTGGCGGTGCCGGCGGCGAGATCGCCGCCACCGGTCGTGCGCCCGAGGTCGACCGACTCCCCCGCGCCGAGACGCACGGCGTCGGTGGTCCCGCCGGCGGCCGTCAGCGACGCCTGCATCGGTTCGCCCGTCCGGTTGGTGATCGTGCCCTCGATGCGGACCTTCCCGCCGTCGTTGAGCACGGTGGCCGCTGTCTGCACGTCCCAGCTCGGGTCGTAGCACTCGGCGGAGCCGTGGGTCCCGGCCGTGACCGTCCGGCTGTACGTGGTGCCGCCGACCACCGTCGACACCGTCCAGGTGCCGGCGCCGGCGGGGACGCGCAGCCCGTCGGGTGCCGTGAGTGTCGTCGACTCGCCCGGGGCCAGCGTCGAGGGGGTCGAGACCTTCGTGCCGGCGGCCTCGAGCGTGGCGGAGATCGTGCGGCCGGTGAGGTTGGTGTAGGTGCCGGTGACGACGGCGTCCGCCGTGGCCAGCCCGCCGGTGGCGCGGCACGACGCCTGCATCGACGACACCCCGGCGTTGGCACCCTGCCACCCGCGGGGCGCCGTGACGACGGCGACGGAGCGGACCGTCGGGACGCCATCCAGCGCGGGGACCACCGTGACGTCGTAGCTGCCCTGCGCGGTGGTACCGTCGGCGACCACGGCGGCGCTGCCCGAGACGGACTCTCCGGGAGCGAGCCCGGCCCCCGTGCACAGCCACACCGAGGCGCCGTCGTCGGCCGAACCGTCGCGGGCGGTGCAGTCGAGTCCTCCACCGACGCCGTGCGGGACGAGCCCGGCAGGGACGCGGACCTTCGCCGTCCATCCGGCGTCGACCGGCTGGTCGCCGCTGTTCCGCACGGTGAAGGGGATCTCTGCCAGGCCAGGGTTGGCGACGGAGGTCGCGCCGGCGGCCGCCGCGGTGAGCTCCGGGCCGAAGTACTCGACCCGGACCGGATCGAGCGCGACGCTGCGGGCGTCCACGCCGTCGGCCCACGTCTGCGCGGAGACGGTGTACGAGCCGCCGTCCCGCACGACGAGAGGGACGGTCACGGTCCGCGCCTCGCCCGGCGCCAGCGTGCCCACAGCGCAGAGGGTGTCCTGCGGCCTCGTCGTCGGTGTGCAGGCCAACGACTCGGACGTCGGGTGATGGGTCCCGGCGGAGGCGCCGGACGGCGTCGACGTCGACGCGAGCCCGACGCCCTCGGGGAGCGTGAGGAGCACGTGCGAGCCCGCGGCCGCGGTCTCGCCGAGGTTCGTGACCCGCAGCGCCAGGTCGTTCGTGACCCGCGGCTCGAGGTCGGCGTCCGGTTCGGCGACGGCGACGACCACCTCGGCGGGCGTCGGGACGTGGACGTCGTCCGCGACCAGCTCGGCGTCCTTCAGGAAGGGGATGTTCGTCGGGTCCGTCGGGTCGTCGCTCGGTGCCGGCGTCGGGTCGCTCGGTGCCGGCGTCGGGTCGGCGGAGGGCCACGGCAGGCTCTCGGCGGAGTGCAGCGGCGGCTCCGGGACCCCCGGGAGTTCCTCGGAACCGATGGCACCGAGCACGCTGACCACACCGGCGGCAGCGACGGCGACAGCGCCGGTGGAGGCCGCCACGGTCGCTCCCGAGACCCCGGCCGTGGTCGCGGCGACGGCAGTGGTCGTCGTGCTGGCGGTGACCGTGGTCGCTCCAGCGGTGGCAGCAGTCGCGGCACCTCCGGTCGCGGCACCACCTGTCGCCGCGCCCGCGGTGGTGGTCGTGCCGGCAGCGGCACCGACCCCGGCCGAGACGCCCGAGGTGGCCCCCGCCGTCGCGCCCCCGACCGATCCCGTGACGCCCGCACCGACACCACCCGCGGTGCCCGCGGCACCGGCGGCACCCGCAGCTCCGACCGCGCCTCCGGTGACGAGACCCAGCGGCAGCGCCCCCAGCACTGCCATCCCGGCCACACCGACGACCAGCGGCGCGACGACGCCACGCATGCCGTGCGCCACGTCGCCCAGCTCGAGGACCAACGTCCGGCAGTCGCCGCAGCCGTCGAGGTGGGTGTCGACCTGGGCGATCTCGCGGCGGGCGAGGCTGCCCCGGACGTACCCGCCGAGCAGCGCGTTGACCTGGCGGCACGAGTCGGCGGGCTCCGCCGTGAGGTGCTCCTGCAGGTAACCGACCCGCAGCCCTTCGCGCGCGCGGTAGGCGAGGGCGGAGACCCCGTTGGGCGTGAGCCCCAGGATCGGCGCCACCTGGGCGGGCGTGAGCTGTTCGATCTCGGTGTACCACAGCACCGCCTGCCACCGTTCCGGCAGCCCCTGGTAGGCCCGCGCCACGATGGTGCTCTCGAACCCGGCCAGCGTGGGGTCCTCGGGCGAGGCCGACGGGCCGAGGGCGGCCTCGAAGGTCCAGTCGTCCGCCGTCGGGCGCGTGCGCTGAGCACGGCGAGCGAGGTCGGCGGCGAGCCGACGCACCACGGTGAAGAGGTAGGCCCGGAAGTGGGTGTCGGGGCCGTCGCCGTGCTGCAGGACCCCCAGCACGCGGTGGAACGCCTCGGAGACCACGTCGTCCGCGTCGCTCACCGTCGTGACGTACTGGCGGGCGAGGACCCGCGCCGCAGAGGCGTGCCGCTCGTAGAGGGCGCCATAGGCGTCGAGACTGCCGCTGCGCACCTCAAGGATCAGCTCGCCATCGCTGGGAGCTGATCCGTCCGAACCCACGTAGACGTCGGTCACGTCGCAACCCGCTTCTTCGTCACTCCCCCGAGCGTGCCCGCACCCAGCAGAGCACGGACGGCGTCACTCTACGCTGGATCATGGCCGGCGGGGTGCTGGGCGGAGGGTGAATCATCAGTGGCGCGATTCACCCTCACCGGTTGGCGCGAACTGCGTCATGATGGAGACCTATGAAAGTCCCTCCACCATGAGTTTCCCACCCAGCGGTGCACCCGCCGCCGCCACCCGTGAACGCTGGCGCACCGCCAGCCTCACGGAGGTATGGCTGCGCCCCGGCGACTGGTACCACCCTGCCGTGGACGCGCTGGTCGAGGCGGTCGAGGCGGGGCGCAGCCCGGAGGCTGCCTCGCACCGGCTGGGCACGGCACGCAGCGCCGCGGGCATCGGCCTCGACGAGACGCTGGACGACGTCGCCTGCCTCTACCGGTCCGTCGGGGCGCCGCTCGACGTGGATGCGGTCCGCGGTGCCGCGCAGGGCTGGGTGCTGGTGCGCGAGCGGGACCCGGCACCCCGGGGCATCCGCGACCCTGCCACCGGGCTGCCGACGTCCGCCTACCTCGGCGAACGGCTGCGGGAGACGTACGGCCGTGCCGCCGGGAACGAGCAGGACGCCTCCGACTCGCACTGCCTCGTCGTCCTCGACGTGGCGGTGGACGAGCTGGACGCCTGGCAGCGCATGGGGCGGGCCGCGTCGGTCGGCAGGACGCTGGGACAGGTCTTCGGTGACGGCCACCCGATGGCGTCGCTCAGCGACGGCGTGTTCGCGGTCCTCTGTGAGCGGAGCGCCGCCACGGCACGGCTGGCGCAGTCGGTCCGCAAGATCGTCGAGCGCAACGCGGAGGTCCTGGGCGTCGCGGAGAGCCTGCGCCGCCCGGTGCGCGTGTGGGTCGAGCGGCTGCCGGAGTCCCACCAGGCCGCCCTGGAGCTGATGCGGAACCTGCGCCGCTGACCGGCCGTCCCATGACGAGGGCCCCGGACGCTGCCGTCCGGGGCCCTCGTCATGTCCGGCGACCTGTCATGCCGTGGTGAAGGTGAGACAGTCCGCGTGGCTCGGGTCCTGCGGTCCGGCGCCGACGCGGATGGCGCTGGCCGCACACTCCAGGTCCTCGTTGTGGACACAGTCCGTGCGCTGGCAGGCACCGACGTGCGCCACGACCTTCTCGAGCCCGCCCTTGGTGCTGAGCGGGATGAACGTCGCGCAGGAGGCGTCCCCGGGGACGCCCGCGATCGTCACGGCCCCCGCGTGGCAGTCGTGGTCGTGGTTGTAGCTGCAGCCGTCCACGGTGCAGCTGGTGACCTCGGGCATCTCCATCAGGGTGGTCATGATCTCGCTCCTCGCGTCAGGTCTCGCACTCGCCGATATCTCGATGATAGGCGTGAATGAGATTCCTGCACAGGAAAGCGAGATATTCACCAGCGGTAAGGAAAGCCTTACCAGAGAAGAATCTATTGACGAAAGAATGCCGTTCCTGAAAGCAGGCGCTCAGTCGCGGTGCGGCGCCGGGCGCCACAGCACGAGCGCTCCGCCCTGCTCGCGGCGCGACTCGACGTACAGCTCGGTGCGCCGCACCCGCTGCCCGCGCGGCACCGCCACCACGTCGCCACCGGTCCCGGCGGCGAACACGCGGCCCTCGGCACGCTCGCGCTCGGCCAGGAGGCTCGCGAGCTCGTCCAGGCGGTGCTCGAGCACCATGACGTGCTGCTCGAGGTCGAGGATGCGCTTGACCCCGGCGAGGTTGATGCCCTCGCTCTGCGCGAGGTGCTGCACCTCGAGCAGGCGGGCCACGTCGCGGCGGGAGTAGCGCCGTCCGCGGCCACGGGTCCGCCGCGGCACGACCAGTCCGAGCCGGTCGTACTGGCGCAGCGTCTGCGGGTGCAGCCCCGTGAGCTGCGCGGCCTGCGAGACCGTCAGCACGGGTGCGTCGTCGGTGACCATGTGGACCTCCTTCGCTCCCTGACGTGGTCCGGCGGACCAGCCCTTACTGTGCGGCCTGGGCGGCCAGCGCGGCGCGCACGTCCTCGCCGTCGGCCTCCGCGGCGAACTCCTCCAGAGCCTTCTTCGCGGCCCGGCTCAGCTTCTGCGGCACCACCACCTGCACGCTCACGAGCAGGTCGCCGGTACGCTTCGCCGTCGCCACGCCGCGGCCCTTGACGCGCAGCACCCGGCCCGACGGCGTGCCCGCCGGCACCTTGAGCCGCACCTTCTCGCCCGAGAGCGTCGGGACCTCGACCGTGGTGCCCAGCGCGGCCTCCGCGAAGGTGACCGGGAGGGTCATGCGCAGGTTGACGCCGTCGATCGAGAACACCGGGTGCTCGCTGACGTGCACCGCGATGAGCAGGTCGCCCGCGGCCCCGCCGGCCGTGCCCGGACGGCCCTTGCCGCGCAGCCTGATCTTCTGCCCGTCGTGCACCCCGGCCGGGATGCGCGCGGTGATCTTCTTGCCGTCCACGGTGAGCTCGACCGTGGTGCCCTCGACGGCGGCGCGGAACGGGAGCGTGGCGCGCGTCTCGACGTCTGGCCCCCGGCGCTGCTGCGGGCCTCCGAACCCGGCCGGCCGGCCGGTGCCCGCGCCGCCGAACATCGAGCCGAGGATGTCCTCGAACCCCGCACCGCCGGACTGGTACTGCTGGTACTGCGACCCGGGGCGCGCTCCACCGCCGAACATCGAGCTGAAGACGTCCTCGAACCCACCGGACGCGCCGCCCGGGCCCGCGTTGAAGCGCGCGCCGCCACCGGCCATCGACCGCACGGCGTCGTACTGCTGGCGCTGCTCGGTGTCCGAGAGCACCGCGTAGGCCTCGCCGATCTCCTTGAACCGGGACTCGGCGGAGGCGTCACCGGGGTTCTGGTCCGGGTGGTACTGGCGGGCCAGCTTTCGGTATGCCTTCTTGATGGCCGCCTGGTCGGCGTCCTTGGGGACGCCGAGCGCGGCGTAGAAGTCCTTCTCGATCCAGTCCTGACCGGTCACGACGTCCCTTCCTCACCTTCTCCGACGGTTGTGGGCGCGATTTCTGGCCCGTTTTGCCCGTGATGGCCGGGTATGGAGCCCAGAAATCGCGCCCACAACGATCACTCGGGTCCGACGACGCCTACGCGGGCGGCGCGGACCACCTTGTCACCGATGCGGTAGCCCGGCTCGATCACCAGGTTGATCGTGGCGACCTCGACCTCGGCGTCCGCGTTGTGCATCAGCGCCTCGTGCAGCGTGGGGTCGAACTCCTCGCCCACGCGGCCGAACCGCTCGATGCCGAACTTCGTCAGCGACACGTCGAGCTTCTCCGCGATGGCCGCCATCGGGCCCGACAGCTCGGCGTGCTGCTTGGCACGCTCGATGTCGTCGAGGACCGGCAGCAGCGCGACGAGCACGTCCTGCGTGCCCTGGGTCCGCGCGACCTCCTGGTCGCGCAGCGCCCGGTTGCGGTAGTTCGTGAAGCTCGCGCGCTCCCGCTGCAGGGCGTCGAGGTTCTCCGCCGCCTGGGCCTTGGCCCGCAGCAGCTCGGAGTCCTCGACCGCCTCGCCCGAGGGCTCGAAGTCGAGCGCCTCCAGCGGGTCGCCGGCGTCGGCCGCCGCACCCGCGCCGTCGGCCGCGTCCGACGGCGCGGCCTCCGGACGCTTCTCGCCCGAGGTGGGGTCGACCTTGCGCTTGTCCCGGAACTGGAAGGGGGTGTCCCCCGAGCGGCCCTCCTCGGGCTGCTCGGGGGTTCCCTGCGTCTCGTCGGGCGTCACTTGGCGTCCTTCTTGTCGTCCTCGTCGTCGACGATCTCGGCGTCGACGACGTCCTCGTCGGAGTTCTCGGACTCCGGCGTGGCGCCGTCCGCCGGCGCACCGTCCGCACCGGCGCCCGCGGCCTGCTCGGCCGAATAGATCGCCTCACCGATCTTCTGCGAGGACGTCCCGAGCTTCTCGTAGGCGGTCTTGACGGCGTCGGCGTCCTCGCCCTCCAGGGCGGTCTTGACGGCGGCGATGTCCGCCTCGACCTCGGAGACGACGTCGGCGGGGAGCTTGTCGCGGTTGTCCGCGACCTGCTTCTCCATCGAGTAGGCGAAGGACTCCGCCTGGTTGCGGGTCTCGGCCTCCTCGCGACGCTTCTTGTCCTCCTCGGCGTGCTCCTCCGCCTCCTTGACCATCCGGTCGATGTCCTCCTGCGGGAGGGCCGACCCACCGGTGATCTTCATCGACTGCTCGGTACCCGTGCCGCGGTCGCTGGCGGACACGTGCACGATGCCGTTCGCGTCGATGTCGAAGGTGACCTCGATCTGGGGGACGCCGCGCGGCGCCGGCGCGATGCCGGTCAGCTCGAACGTGCCCAGCGGCTTGTTGTCCCGGGTGAACTCGCGCTCGCCCTGGAAGACCTGGATCGCCACCGACGGCTGGTTGTCCTCGGCCGTGGAGAAGATCTCGCTCCGCTTGGTCGGGATCGCCGTGTTGCGCTCGATGAGCTTGGTCATCACGCCGCCCTTGGTCTCGATGCCGAGGGACAGCGGGGTGACGTCGATGAGCAGGATGTCCTTGCGCTCACCACCGATGACACCGGCCTGCAGGGCAGCGCCGACGGCGACGACCTCGTCCGGGTTGACGCCCTTGTTGGGCTCCTTGCCACCGGTGAGCTCACGCACGACGTCGGCCACGGCCGGCATGCGGGTGGAGCCGCCGACGAGGACCACGTGGTCGATCTCCGAGATGGAGACGCCCGCGTCACGGATGACGGCGTGGAACGGCTCCTTGGTGCGGTCGATGAGGTCCTGCGTCATCTGCTGGAACTGCGCGCGGGTCAGCTTCTCGTCCAGGTGGACGGGGCCGTTCTCGCTCATGGAGAGGTACTGCATCGAGATGTTGGTGCTCGTCGCGGACGAGAGCTCCTTCTTGGCCTGCTCGGCCGCCTCGCGCAGACGCTGCAGGGCGATCTTGTCCTTGGACAGGTCGACGCCCGCGGAGTTCTTCACCTGCTTGATGAGGTGCTCGACGATGCGCTGGTCCCAGTCGTCACCACCGAGGCGGTTGTCACCGGAGGTGGCGCGGACCTGGATCGTGGAGAAGTCGTCCTCGTCCTTGCCCACCTCGAGCAGGGAGACGTCGAACGTGCCGCCACCGAGGTCGAAGACGAGGATGAGCTCGTCCTCCTTGCCCCGGTCGAGGCCGTAGGCGAGGGCCGCGGCGGTCGGCTCGTTGACGATGCGCTGCACGTTGAGGCCGGCGATCTGCCCGGCGTCCTTCGTGGCCTGACGCTCGGCGTCGTTGAAGTACGCGGGGACGGTGATGACCGCGTCGGTGACGGGCTCGCCCAGGTACTCCTCGGCGTCGCGCTTCAGCTTGCCGAGCACGCGGGCGGAGATCTCCTGCGCGCTGTACTTCTTGTCGTCGATCTCCTGCGACCAGTCGGTGCCCATGTGGCGCTTGACCGACGCGATGGTGCGGTCGACGTTGGTGACGGCCTGCCGCTTGGCGACCTCACCCACGAGGACTTCGCCGTTCTTGGAGAACGCGACGACGGACGGGGTGGTGCGAGCGCCCTCGGCGTTCGCGATGACGGTGGGCTCGCCGCCCTCCAGGACGGCGACCACCGAGTTGGTGGTTCCGAGGTCGATGCCGACTGCACGAGCCATGGTGGTTGCTCTCCTTCGTGACGTGGATTGAGTCGTCTGCACTCAACTTAGGACGCGGTGCCGCGAGTGTCCAGCCAGCGGCGTCAAACTTGAGCCTGCCTGACTCAACCTTGCGCGCGGCGCGTATGTTCCCGCAGGCGGAACGGGCCGTTCGCTCTGAGCGAACGCGCAGACGTCGGCATCCTCGAACCCTCCGGCGGACGGTTCCGCCGAGGTCTACCAGGCGTCGGCGCTGCTGCAGATGATGGACCGGCTCGTGCCGGGCATCCAGCCCACCGCCCTCCCGAAGCCGCGGCGGGGATGAGCCGCGACCGCCCGCTCAGATCAGCTCGACGCCGTCGGCCTGCGGGCCCCGGTCGCTCTGCCGCACCTTGAACCGGACCCGGTCGCCCTCCTCGAGGACCTCGTCGCCCCGCACGACCGACACGTGCACGAACAGGTCGGCGCCCCCGGAGTCGGGCGAGATGAAACCGAAGCCGCGGTCCGCGTCGTAGCGCGCGACCGTGCCCTCGCCGCCGCGCACCGGCGCGCCCGATCCCGCGGGACGGTTCGACCGACCCCGGTCCGCGCCCCCGCGCGCACCGCCGGAACCTCGCACGAGCTGCACGTGGCGGGCGTTCGGCCCCCTGTCGCCGGCGACGACGTCGTACGTCACGCGGGCGCCCTCGACCAGCTCGGTCAGCCCGCCCGCGAGCGCCTTGGCGTGGACGAAGACGTCCTCACCGCCCGCGTCGGGGACGATGAACCCGAAGCCCTTGGTGCCGTCGTAGAAGGTCACTGTCCCGTCCGCGCCGTCAGAGGTCCCGGCGTCCGCGGCGGCCTGGGCCCCGAGCGGGAGCAGGTGGTCCGCCTGCGGCCCCTTCTCGCCGTCGACGACGAGGAACGCCACCCGCTGACCCTCCGAGATCACACCGCCGGTGACGATGGCCGAGCTGTGCACGAAGATCTCGCGCCCGTCGTCGGGCGTGACGAACCCGTACCCCTTGGCGGGCTCGTACCAGCTGACGGTGCCGAGCACGCCCACGGGGGCGTCGGCGGCCCGGTCTCCCGTGACTCGGACGCGGCGCGCCTGCGGGCCGCGGTCGCCCTCGCCCACCTCGAACTCGACGGACTGCCCCTCTCGGAGCAGCTTCGGACCGTCGTCGCCGACGATCTCGGACGCGTGCACGAACAGGTCATCGCCGTCGTTCCCGAGGTCGATGAAGCCGAACCCTCGGTCGGCGTCGAACCATCGAACTGTCCCCTGGGGCACCTAGAACTCCTCAACTCAACAGACATTGCTGTGGTCCAGTGTCCCCCGAGAGCGCCGCGGCCGGGTGCGCCCGGTCAGGCGAGAGGGTCCGCGACGAGGTCCCGCACGTGGTAGAACTCCTGGTCCCACAGCAGATAGACCAACCAGGTGGGCAGTCCGTACGACGCCTGCAGGTAGTCCTCCTGGGACGCGTGGATCTTCCAGCCTTCCTTCTTCTTGCCGACCTCGGCCGACATGGCGTACTCGGGGTCGGGTTGGTTCTCCACGACCAGCCGCCCCTGCTCGCCGCCGAACATCTCGAGCGCCTTCGTCGGGCTGATGGTGTAGACGAGGTGGTCGGGCCCCCGGTATGAGCCGCCCTCCTCGGCGAGCCGGGCGATCGCCAGCTCCGTGACGCGACCCATCTCCCTGTGGTCGAGGTGCCCCGTCGCGCCGGACGCCGGCCAGAATCCGACCACCACGTCCGGCCGGACGCGTCGCATGGTCGCGGCCAGCCGCTCGACGAGCTCCTCCTCGTCGACGTCGGGCACCCCGCCGTCCGGGTAGTCCCACACCTCGTGCTCGTCGACACCGAGGTTGAAGCTGTTCTTCAACGCCTCCGCCTCGCGGACGGCACCGAGGTCGCCCTGCCGCGCGACGAACGGCACCTGCTCCCCGGCCTCGCCCCGCGTCGCGGTGACCATCGCCGTGTAGGCACCGTCCAGGTCCTTCGCACGCCAGAACAGGCCGTTGACGGTCTGCTCGTCGTCCGGGTGGGCGAAGACGCCGAGCACGCGCTCGCCGTCCAGCTCGCCGACGACGGAGTCGACCTTGGTCGCGGTCGGCATGGCGAACAGGGAGCGGCCCGCCACGATCGCCCCGACGAGCAGGAGGACCACGACGGAGACGACGACGATCAGCGCGATGCGGCTCTTGCGCACGGGTGCTCCTTCAAGGCTACGGCCCCGTCGACGGCGACGGGTCGACGCATGCTACCGGCCGGCGCCGGGAGGTGAGCGGTAGCATCCCCAACTGTCCGGTGCCCCCGCTTTCTGCAGCCAGCCGAGGAGACCTCCCGTGTCCGACATCCTGGAGCACATGGCTGTCGCCGTGCAGGCCGCCCCCGACGACGCACCGTTGCGCGTCCAGTACGCACGGCTCCTCCTCCTGCACGACCGCCCCGCGGAGGCGCTCGAGAACGCCAGCACGGCCCTGCGCCTCGACCCCGCCGACGGTGATGCCCTGGCCCTCGTCACCGAGGCCGCGAGCGCTCTGACGAAGCGGTCGCCGGCCACGCCGGAGCCGGCACCCTCTCCGGAACCCGCTCCGGAAGCAGCGTCGTCGGAGGCTCACGGCTTCGACTGGGAGCGGGTGGAGGCGGAGCTGGGCGTCGACGTCCCGCGACCGTTCGTGGAGGACGCTCCTGCCGGCACGAGCGGCGAGCCGTCCCCCGTCCCCGTGCACGACGACGCCCCCTCGGCCGAGGGCCTGCTCGAGATGTCTCGCGAGACGATCACGCTGGACGACGTCGGTGGCCTGGAGCCTGTGAAGAAGCGCATCCGCGAGGCCTTCCTCGAGCCGATGCGCAACCAGTCGATAGCCCGGGCGTTCGGCAAGTCCCTGCGCGGCGGGCTGCTGCTGTACGGCCCTCCCGGGACGGGCAAGACGTTCATGGCCCGTGCGGTGGCCGGTGAGCTGGGCGCGCGCTTCCTCACGGTGACGCTCGCGGACATCCTCGACAAGTACATCGGGGAGAGCGAGCAGAACCTGCACGCGCTGTTCCAACGGGCTCGGGAGCTGGCACCCGCCGTCCTCTTCCTCGACGAGGTCGACGCGATCGGCGGGAAGCGCACGCAGTACACGGGGTCGTCGGGGATGCGGACGGTCGTGAACCAGCTCCTGCAGGAGATGGACGGCATGGGGTCCGACAACGACGGCCTGTTCGTCCTCGGCGCGACGAACCACCCCTGGGACGTCGACAGCGCCCTGCTGCGCCCCGGCAGGTTCGACCGCATGGTCCTCGTGCTCCCGCCGGACGCACCGGCGCGCGAGTCGATCCTGCGCCACTACCTGGAGGGTCGACCGATCGCCGGGATCTCGTTGTCCACGATCGTGGACCAGACCGACGGGTTCTCCGGCGCCGACCTGGAGCACCTGTGCGCCTCGGCCGCCGAGAAGGCGATGATGGACTCGATCGCCTCGGGCGAGATCCGGCCGATCACGATGGACGACGTGCGGTCCGCCTTGGCCGAGGTGCGGCCGTCGACGACAGCGTGGCTGCACTCCGCGCGGAACGTCGTGTCGTTCGCCAACAACGACGGGCGCTACGACGAGCTGGGGGCGTACCTGCGGTCGCGCCGGATGCTGTGAGCACCGGTTCCACGCCCCGGCCCGTGCAGGACCCGGTCGGCGGGTACGTCACGCGCGCCGAGATGCTGGTCGACGCCGGCCGGCCCGAGCAGGCGCTCGAGGGCGTCGAGGCCGCACTGGCCGAGCACCCGGACGACCCCCGCCTGCACCTGACGTCGGGGTGGCTCCACCTGCGCCTGCAGCGCTCCGCGGACGCGCAGCGGATCCTCGAGCAGGTCGTGGCGAGCTCGCCGGACGACGCGCAGGGGCACGTGCTGCTGTCCGTCGCGCTGCAGAACCGCAGCCGGCTGGCCGAGGCGCGGGCCGCCGTCGAACGCGCGATCGAGCTGCAGCCCGACGACGCCGCGACCCTCGTGCAGCACGCCGACGTGCTCACCAGCGGTCGCGTGCGACGCCCGGAGCGTGAGCTGGCGATGGACCGGGTCGCCCGGGCTCTTGAGCTCGAGCCGGAGAACCCGAGCCGGCTGCTCGGCGCCGCATCGATCCACGCACGGCTCGGGGAACGCGATCGTGCGCGCGCGCTCGTTCACCAAGGACTGGCGGTGGCTCCGCAGCACGAGGGCCTGCTCTACGCCGACGCCCAGCTCTCGGAGGACGACGGGCAGCACTCCCGTGCGCTCGTCGGGGTCCTTGCGCAGAACCCTGAGCACGCCGAGGCGGGCTACGTGCTGTTCCTGCGCGTCTGGCAACGCCTGCTCGCACCGATGGACACCGCCATCGCCGTCCTGACGACCAGCGCCCTCGCCGTGGCGTGGCAGATGAGCGACTCGCAGCACGTCTCCCTGCGGTTCTGGGCGGTGGTGCTCGCCGTCGCGCTCGGCATCTCCGCACTGCGGACCTGGTCGGTGCTGCGCCACGTCCCCCGCGTGCTGGTGCGCCGCAGCCTGCTGGACGGCACCTGGTCCGGACGGCTCGGTGCGGCCGCGCTGATCGCGGGCTGGGCGGGTTCGGTCCTCACGCTGGCCGCCCTCCTCGGGCTGCGCGACGCCGTCGCCGTCCGGTGGTTCCTCGTCCTCCTCGCGCTCACCCTGCTGGTCGCGGGGACCGGGTCGGCCATGCTGCCGGGCACCATGCTGCGGCACGCTCGGAGCGCCGGATACCTCTCCACCTCGGAGCCGGGACGCGCCCGCGCCGACGCGCTGCGTGCCAGCTATCGCGCGGCCACGGCGCGCCGGGCCGTGATCGTCGGGCTCGTCGCCCTGCTCAACGCGGCGGTCGCGGCGGGGGCGGCCCGTCCGGACGCACTGCCCGTCGCCGCTCTCGGCGCCGTCGCGTGGCTGCTGCCGGGCGTCCTGGTCGTCTGGCGGCTGCGTGCGCGCCGCGCCGTCGGGCTCGTCGTCCTCTTCGTGACCACCGTGGCGCTCGGCGCGGGCGGGCTGGTCGCCGTCGCGCACGTACCCGTCCTGCCGAACGAGCACGACGCCGACGGTCGGTACGTCACGACGCCCGGCTCCGGTGGCTCGGAACCGGCGTGCAGCGGGTCGCGCTACACCCGGATCAGCTGCGTCCTGCGCGAGAACCGGGAGCGGATGGAGGAGTGGGAGGAGCGCGAGCCGGTCGACATCCCGACCTTCGACGTGGAGGTCCCCGAGATCCCGGAGATCGTCGTGCCCGACCTCCCGGAGCTCGACGTCCCGGACGGACCGACTAACTGAGGTCAGTCCCAGGCCAGCGTCAGCACCCGCTGCCCGTCCGGCACGGGCGGCAGCTCGCAGAACTCGTCCCGGTCGTAGGAAAGTCCCTCCCAGACCGGTTCCGCCTGCAGCTCCTCCACACCGAGGCGCGCGTCCACGACGCCGGCGGGCAACGCCGTGCAGATCGCCACCGACTCCGCCGAGACGTCGTCGTAGCCGTCCTCGAACATCTCCTCGTGCAGTTGCACCCGCACCCACGCCACGGCGTCGTCGGCCTCGAGGTCCCGCAGCCGACCGGCGATCTCGGCGAGGCCGGGCCGTCCGTAGCCGTGCTGGTTCGGCGCGATCGAGTCCTCGACGTCGTTGCCGTCGAAGAACTCGGCGACGGTGAGCAGCGGGATCCGGTTGCCGCCATCGGCGGCGCGCGCCAGGATCTCTTCACGAGTGATCACGAGGACGATGCTAGAGCGCCGGCACACCGCCGCTGCACCTGATCCTCGACGAGAGGCATGCATGAGCACCGTCCTGTTCTGCCCGGTGATGTTCAACCTGGCCGAGACCACGCGCATGATCCAGGTCGCCCGCGCCCTCGACCCGGCGCACTCGGCCGTCTTCATGGGCTACGAGCACGACTACGTCGACCTGGTCCGCGACGCCGGGTTCCCCTACCGGGCGTGCGAGCCCGCCTGGACGCGTGCCGAACGGGACCAGGCGCTCGCGTTCGACCAGGGACGGTCGGTGCGCAGCCCGTTCACCACCGATCTGGTCCGCGAGCGCGTGCGGGTCGAGCGCAGCGTCGTCCGGGAGACCGGCGCCCGCGCGATGGTGACCGGCTCGAACCTCACGTCGTTCCTCTCGGCCCGGGCCGAGGGCGTCCCGCTGTACTACCCGGTCCCGTTCGCGCTGACCGGGCCGCAGGTGGCGCAGACCCGCCGGATGGGGTTCGTGCGCGGCCGGAGCGGCCTGGCCCGGGCGGCGGACCGGGTCGCGACGTCGGCCTTCCGCTGGGTCTACACCTCCGCGCCGCTCGCCCCGCGGGCGCTCACGACCGTCGCCCGGGAGCACGGAGTCCCGGCGCCGCGCACCGTCGCCGAGCTGATCCGGGCCGACCACAACCTGCTCACCGAGACGGCCTGGGAGCTCGAGGGCGTCGACCTGCCGGACGACTTCGAGCGCGTCGGCCCGATCTTCGCCCACCTCGACGCGCCGCTGCCGGCTGTCGTCGAGGAGCTGGCCGCCGCCCCGGAGCCGTTGGTGTACCTCGGGCTCGGGTCGTCGGCGAGCCGTGCGCTGGTGCTGAGAACGGCGCGAGCGCTCGGCGACCTGCCGGTGAACGTCGTCGCGCCCGTGCGTCACTACCTGCGGGACGACGACGTCCTGCCGCCGAACGTGCACGTCACCGACCTGCTGCCCGCCCACCGGCTCGGCGGGCTGGTCGGCGCCGCCGTGCTGCACGGCGGGCAGGGCACGGTGCAGACCACGTGCGCGACGGGCGTGCCGTTCGTCGGCATGGGCCTCCAGCCGGAGCAGACGTGGAACGTGCGCCGCTGCGAGGAGCGCGGCAACGCCGTCGTCGTCTCGCCGCGGCGGGTGGGCACGCAGGACTTCCGCACGGGGGTGCACCGCGCACTGTTCGACCCGGCCGTACGGGCCGCCGCAGCCGAGGTCCGGGAGGCCTCCGCGGGCGAGGACGGCGCCGCGGCCACCGCGCGCGTCATCGAGCGCGGCCTCGCCTGAGGCACGCGTGAGCAGCTCCCCGGCGAACCTCAGCGCACGCGCGCGATCGCGAACCCGTCCCAGCCCTTCGAGCCGACCGTCTGTAGCGCCGTCGCCTCGAGCCGCGGGTCGTTGCCGAGCGCGTGCAGGAACGCCCGCGAGCCCTGGACGCTCGGGTCGTCGCTGGACGGGTCGACGACGGCGCCGCGGCGCACCACGTTGTCACCCACGATCACGCTGCCGGAGCGTGTCAGCCGCAGCGCGAGCTCGAGGTAGGCCGCCATGTTCGCCTTGTCGGCGTCGAGGAACACGAGGTCGTAGGGCTCGGTGCCGGACTCGGTGAGACGGGCCAGCACGTCGAGCGCCGGACCGACCGCGATCTCGACCCGCTCGCCGACGTCGGCCCGCGCAAGGTTCTCCTGCGCCACCTCGGCGTGCCGGGGGTCGAGCTCGACGGTGGTGACGTGCCCGTGCGCCCCGACGGCCCGCGCGAGCCAGATGGTGCTGTAGCCGGCGAGCGTCCCCAGCTCGAGGACCCGCCGCGCGCCAGCCATCCGCGCCACGAGGGCGAGGAACGCCCCCTGGTTCGGGGCCACCTCGATCGGCGGCAGGCCACGCTCCCGCCCCAGCTCACGGGCGGCAACCAGCGCCTCGTCCTCTGCGACCAGCTCGCCCACCAGGTAGTCGTCGACGGTCGTCCACACATCGTCAGCAGCCATGTCCTGATCCTGGCACACGGCCCGGTCCGCCGTCCCGGACGTCCCCGGAAATTCGCTCGATCCCGTCGCTGCCTCCGCACTACCGTCCCCGTCATGGGAACTCTCTGCTGCGCGCCGTCGACGGCGCTGCTCTTCCGCGACCGCCGCGCCTGACGGCGCGTCCGCGGGTCCACCACGCCACGCGCCGTCGTCCGGGACGTCCTCGCACCCCGGCCGCGCGTCATCTCGTCATGCCCTGACGCTCGTCGGGGTGCTCCGTATCTCTCGCTCGGAGCGCACCCGTGTCTACCCGTTCCCGCCATGGCGGCCGCCATGAGCTCGGCCAGAACTTCCTCGTCCACCGCCCCACCATCGACCGCATCGTCGGTCTCGTCGCCGCCACCGACGGCCCGGTCCTCGAGATCGGGGCCGGCGACGGTGCCCTCACCGTCCCGCTGGCCCGGCTCGGCCGCGACCTGACCGCGATCGATCTCGACGAGCACCTCGTCCGGCGACTGCGACGCCGCCTGCCGGACGTGCGCGTCGAGCACGCGGACGTGCTGCGCCACCCTCTCGACCGGCCGGTCGTGGTCAGCAACGTCCCGTTCCACGTCACCACCCCCGTGCTGCGGCGCCTCCTCTCCCGCGACAGCTGGGAGCACGCCGTCCTGCTCACCCAGTGGGAGGTGGCCCGCAAGCGGGCCGGTGTGGGCGGGACGACGATGATGACGGCGCAAGCCGGGCCGTGGTTCACGTTCACGCTGCACGGACGGGTCCCGGCCCGCCACTTCCGGCCTGTCCCGGGGGCCGACGGCGGCCTGCTGGCCGTGGCCCGCCGCTCGGAACCGCTCGTCCCGGCCCGCGAGCGCAACGCCTACGAGGCGTTCGTCCGTCGGGTCTTCACGGGGCGAGGCCGCACCCTGGCCGACGTCGCCGCCGGCGCCACCAGGACGCCTCGCCGCGAGGCGCACGCGCTGCTGGCCGCCTGCGGCGTGGCAGCCAGGGCGCTGCCGCGCGACCTGGCTCCGGGGCACTGGGCTCACCTCTGGCGCTCGCTCCGAGCCCGGTAGGGCGTACCGCGGCGGCGCCGCGCGACTAAACTCGCACGATGCTCACCTCGTTGCGCCGCGCCGTCGCAGGCCTCTTCTGGCGGATCAGCCGGTGGACCCTCCGCAGCGAGCCGGTCCCTGACCGGGCGGGAATCCTCATCGGCGCTCCGCACACCTCGAACTGGGACTTCGTGCTGATGCTCGCCATCTCGTGGCGGCTCGGCATGGACATCCGCTGGCTGGGCAAGCACACGCTGTTCAGCGGCTGGAAGGGGCCGGTCATGCGGCGGCTGGGCGGCATCCCCGTCGACCGCCGCGACCCGTCGCGCGTGGTGGTCGACGTCCTGGACCACGTCTCCCGGGGCGAGGTCTTCCACCTGGTCGTCACGCCGGAGGGCACCCGTTCGGGCGACGGCTGGAAGTCCGGCTTCTACCGCATCGCCCAGGAGGCCGGGCTGCCGGTCACCCTCGGCTACGTGGACCGCACCACGATGACCACCGGGCTGGGGCCCACGCTGGAGCTGACCGGTGACGTCGGCGCCGACATGGACCGCATCCGCACCTTCTACGCCGACAAGGCCGGCTACAACCCTGAGCTGCGCACCGAACCGCGGCTGCGCTCGGAGTCCGAGGGCGGGTAGATAGGCTCGCCCTCATGCCGCTCCCGTTCTCCCTGCACGACGGCGTCACCCTGCGGCTGCTGCGGCCCGGCGACGGAGCTGCTCTCGCCGACGCCTACTCCCGCAACCGCGATCACCTGGCGCCGTGGGAGCCGGCGCGGACCGAGGCGTTCTTCACGGCCGAGCGCCAGACCGCGCAGGTCTTCGCCGGGCTCCGCGAGCACGAGGCCGGGCGGCAGTGGCCGCTCGTCCTGGAACGCAGCGGTGAGATCGTCGGCCGGGTCAACGTCAACGACGTCGTCGGGGGCGTGTTCCAGAACGGTCACCTGGGCTACTGGGTCGACGTCGGTCTGGCCGGCCGCGGGATCATGTCCGCGGCGGTGCACGCCACGGTCGCTCTCGCCCGCGACGACCTCGGGCTGCACCGCCTGCAGGCGGCGACGCTCCCTCACAACACGGCGTCCCAGCGCGTGCTGGAGCGTGCCGGGTTCGAGCGCATCGGCACGGCTCCGCAGTACCTGCGCATCGCGGGCGAGTGGCAGGATCACCTGCTGTTCCAGCGGATCCTGCCGGAGACCGGCACGAACCCCGCCTGACCGCCGCAGGTCGTCAGGCGGGACTCCTGCGAGCACGGTCGCTAGCCGTGCGCCACGATGACGGGGCAGGACACGTCCCGGGTCAGCCGGTCGGCCACCGAGCGCAGGATCCGGCCCGTGATCGGCGTGTGCCTGCGCCCTCCGACCACGACCAGGTCGTGGCGGCTGAGGCGGGGGGTCAGGACGTCGATCGTCGTGCCGTGCGCCACCTCGACCGACCACTGCACGGTCGGGTACTTCTCCGCCCAGCGCCGCATCTCCTCGTGCAGACTGGCGATCGCCTCGTCTTCGTACTGGTGCACCCAGGCCCCCGCCGCGGCATACGGCCCGGCGACGAAGCTCTGTGCCAGCGCATGGATGGCCACGAGCGGTGCCGCGGCGTGCCGGGCCTCGTCGAAGGCCAGGTCGAGCACCCGGCCGAGGTGGTCGTCGAAGTCCACGGCGGCGACGACCCGCCACACCGGCCCGACGGCGTCGGCCGGGCACGCGGACCGCTGCGCGACGGGATCGATCGGCACCACCGCGACCGCTCCCCGCGCCATCGCCGAGACCGCTGCGGACACCGAGCCCAGCACCAGCCGGTCGACGGCGTGCAGGCCGCGCCTGCCCACGACGACCAGCTGGGCCGCGGCCGAGCGCTCGACGAGCACCCCGGCGGCCGCGCCCTCGGCGACCTCCACGTCGACGTCGGCGGCGTCCGGCACGAGCCCGGGTCGCTGCCGGCGCGCGTCCGCCAGGTGGTCCAGCGCCTTGTCGCCCACGTCCTGCGCCTCGGCGCGCAGAGCCGCCGGGCCGAGTCCGTAACCGTCGACATAGGGCACGGTGGTGACCTCGTAGGCGGTGAGCACCGTCAGCCCGGTCCGGCGACGCACCGCCTCGGCAGCCGCCCACTCCATGGCCTGCTCGCCCGCCGGCGATCCGTCGATCCCGACGACGACTCCGTACCGCATGGTGCTCATGGCGTCCTCCTCCGCTCCAGGACTCCAGTACGCCACAGCGGCACGGGTCCGCGGCAGGGGCACCCGCCCCCTCCGGGGAGGCCGAAGGTCCCGGGCCGGACAGCTCGGACGCCGCTACCGTGAACCCATGACCGACGACGCGGACGTCCTGCTCGAGGCGGTGCTGTCCGTCGGCCGCGGTCTCGAGCTGGAGGGGACCCTGCATCGCGTCGTCCAGGCGGCGGCGGACATGGTCGACGCCCGCTACGCCGCCCTCGGCATCGTCGGGGACGACGGCCAGATCGCCCAGTTCATCACCGTGGGGCTGAGCGAGGAGGAGATCCAGGCCATCGGCCCCTACCCGCGCGGAAAGGGTCTCCTCGGAGAGCTGATCCGGCACCCGGTCCCCGTGCGGCTGCCCGACCTGAGCGCGGATCCACGCTCGGTCGGGTTCCCGGCGAACCACCCGCCGATGCGGTCGTTCCTCGGGGTCCCCCTGCGGGTGCACGGCAACCCGTTCGGCAACCTCTACCTCACCGACAAGCGGGGCGAGGGCGAGTTCACCCCCGAGGACCAGCATCTCGTCGAGGCCCTGGCCTCTGCCGCGAGCGTCGCCGTCGAGAACTCCCGGCTCTACAGCGAGGCGACGTTGCGGGAGCGATGGGCGCACGGCAACGACGAGATCTCCCGCCGGGTGCTCGAGGGCGACCCGCCCGAGCTCGTGCTCGACGCCGTCGCCCAGGAGGCGCTGCAGGTCGCCGCTGCGGACGTCGCGGTGCTGGTCACCGTCAGCGGAGACGCGGACGGCCACCTCCGGGTGCGCTCGGCGCACGGTCCCGGCACCGAGGGCCTGGTGGGCACGCTCGTCCCCGTCGAGGGCACGTTCGCCGCGGAGGCCTACACCTCCGGCCGGCCGGTCGTCACTCCTGACGCCGCGTCCGACCGTCGGCAGACGCTCTCGTTCAACCCGCCGAGCGTCGTCGGGCCGCTCGCCGCGCTGCCGCTCGGCGGCCCTGGCAGGACGTCCGGCGTCCTGACCGTCGGGCGACGGCTCGGCACGCAGGCGTTCCCCCGGGTGGTCATCGACGCGCTGTCCGCGTTCGCGTCCCAGGCGGCGCTCGCCCTGGAGCTCGCCGAACGACGTCACGACGCCGAACGGCTCGCCGTCGTCCGCGACCGGGACCGCATCGCGCGGGACCTGCACGACCTGGCGATCCAGCGCCTGTACGCCACCGGCCTGTCGCTGGAGGGGGTCGGCCGACGGCTGCAGGACCGGCCCGACGCGGCGGCCGACGCCGACCGGGTCACCCGTGCCGTCACCGACCTGGACGAGACGATCAGCCTGATCCGCACCACGATCCGCGGCCTGCAGCCCTCCACGGGCGCGGTGCGGCGTGTCGGCCTGCGCGCCCGTCTCGTCGCCGAGGCCGACGCCGCCTCCCGCACCCTGGGCTTCACCCCGGCGCTGCACATGGCCGGGCCGGTGGACACGTTGGTGCCGACGACCATGGCGGACCACCTCGTGGCGGTGCTGCGGGAGGCGCTGTCCAACGTCGCCCGCCACGCCGCGGCACGCCGTGTCGGCGTCGAGCTCGTCGCGGGCGACGACGTCGTCCTCACGGTGTCCGACGACGGCCGCGGGATCCCCGCTGACGCCCCGCGCAGCGGCCTGGCGAACCTCGAGCGCCGTGCCGCCGAGCTGGACGGGACGTTCAGCGTCGAACGGACCCGGCCGGGCACCACGCTGCGCTGGCGCGTCCCGCTGAACCGGTAGCTGCGCCGTCGGCGGCCGCTGTCTCAGGTGCTGCGCTCACGGGTGCTGCTCGAGGCGGGTCGAGAGCACGGCCGCCTGGACGCGGCGCTCCAGGCCGAGCTTCGCCAGAACGCTGGAGACGTAGTTCTTGACCGTCTTCTCGGCGAGGTACAGCTCGGCGCCGATCTGCCGGTTCGTGAGCCCTTGGCCGATCAGCGCCAGGACGCGGCGTTCCTGCGCGGTGAGGTCCCCGAGCGGGTCCGCCGCGGGATGGTCCTGCGCACGCATGCGCTCCATGACCAGCCGGGCCGCCCGCGGGTCGAGCGTCGACCCGCCCGCCGCGACCGTCCGGATCGCCGACAGCAGGTCGCTGCCGCGCACCTGCTTGAGGACGTAGCCGGCGGCCCCGGCCAGGATCGCGTCGAACAGCGCCTCGTCGTCGTCGAACGACGTGAGCATCAGGCAGGCCACGTCGGTGCCGGATCGCAGCTCCCGGCAGACGCTCACGCCGTCGCCGTCGGGCAGCCGGACGTCCAGCACGGCAACGTCCGGCCGCAGGGCCGGGATCCGGGCCAGCGCCTCGGCAGCCGACCCCGCCTCGCCGACGACCTCGAGGTCCGGCTCGGCCTCGAGGAGGTCGGCGACGCCGCGGCGCACCACCTCGTGGTCGTCCACGAGGAAGACCCGCACCGTCTGTTCGCTCATGGCGGTCACGCTACGCGTGCGAGGCGGTCAGCGCTGCTCGTGCGCCACGATGATCGGGCACTCGACGTCCCGGCCGAGACGGTCGGCGTCCGACCGGAAGATCCGCCCGAGGATCGGGGCGTGCGGACGGCCCCCGATGACCGCCAGGTCGTGCCGGCTCAGCCGGCGGGCCAGCACGTCGACGATCGACCCGCGTGCCGTCTCGACGGTCCACTGCACGTCCGGGTACTTCTGCTGCCAGGCGTCCAGCTCCTCGCGCAGACGAGCCGTCACGTCGCTCGCGTTCTCGTGCGCCCAGGCGGTCTCCATCGCGTACGGTCCGGCGATGAACTCCGAGCGCAGCGCGTGGACGAGCAGCAGCGGGACGCCGGCGTGCTGGGCCTCCTCGAACGCGACGTCGAGGACGCGACCCAGGTGCTCGTCGAAGTCGACGGCCGCCACAACCCGCCACACCGCTGCGATGACGTCGCCCGGGCAGTCCGAGTCGGCCGCGACGGGGTCGAACGGCACGATGGCCACCGGCCCCCTCGCCCTGGCCGACACGACCCCGGAGACGGACCCCAGGACGACCCGGTCGAAGGCGTTCAGGCCGCGCCGGCCGACGACGACGAGAGCGCTGGTCGCCGAGCGGTCGACGAGCGCGCCCGCTGCCGAACCGCTGACCGTCTCCCAGCTGATGTCGTCCGCCTCCGGCACCTGGCTCGCACACTCCTCGCGGGCCTTCGTCAGGTGCTCGGCAGCCCGTCCGACGACCGCGGCGGCCTCCTCTCGCATCGCGTCGGGACCGATGCCGTAGCCCGTGGCGCCCGGGACGGTCGCGACGTCGTACGCGCTCACCACCGTCAGAGGTGCCTTGCGGCGGACGGCCTCGGCCGCCGCCCAGTAGAGCGCCTGGTTGCTGTCCGTCGAGCCGTCGACGCCGACGACTACTCCGTGACGCTTGCTCATCACGTCCTCCTCGGTCGCTGTACTTCCATGGTGTGGCACCGACGACCTCGAGGCCAGGGACGGCCTCGAGGCGGTCGACGCGGACGATCCCGCGACGCGCTCAGCGCAGGACCGGGTAACGCTTGACCAGGTCTGTCGCTGCCCAGCGGCGCCCGAGACCGAACGTGTCGCCGGCGGCGACGGCGGCCAGGCCGATCAGGGCGACGGCCTCGATGAGGTGGTCGTCCAGGAACGGGTTGGTGTCGATCGGCAGGGCAGCCATCCACATCATGACCAGCAGCAGGGCACCCGAGACGGCGGCGACCCGCATCCCGATGCCGAGCGCGAGCGCCAGGCCGATGCCGAGCAGGCCGAGCATGAACAGCCAGTCGATGACGGCGACCCCGGCCAGCGCCCCGAAGAACCCGGCGAACGGGCCCTCGACGTGGCTCAGGAAGCCCTCCGTCGGCGAACCACCGGAGATCCAGGCGTTCTCGGCCGGTGTCGCCAGTCCCAGACCGAACGTCTTGTCCGCGAAGGCCCACAGGAACTGGAAGGCGATGAGCAGCCGGAGCACCGCGAACGTGATCGCAGCGACGGGCGAGAGCCCGGTGCGAGCCGGTGCGGTGGGGACGCCCTGCGTGTCCCGGACGGTGGTGGTCATGGTTCCTCCTTCGGCCGGGAGCCCGGCCCTCGCTGCCCGGTCATCTCCGGGCGACGAGACCAGCATCGCTGCGGTGCGCCACACCTTGGCAGGGGGAAACGACCCCCACCTGGGGGTACGTCGGCCCTGATCGGCGGGCCAAAGGTCCCGATCAGGACACGCGGGGCGCCGAGAGAGCGTCGCCGCACCCCGCGCTCTCAGCTGCCGACGGGCGTCTTCGCTCCGTCAGTGCCGTCGTCGGCCGTCTGGTCCACGTCCTCCGCAGCCCCGGCGTCCTCCGGCGCCGCGTCCTGGGGCGCCGCACCGTCCGTCGTCACGCCGTCCGTCGTCACGCCGGGGGCGGGGATGACCGCCACCACCTGCGGCGCAGTCAGCCGTGCCGCACGCCGACGACGGCGGCGCCGCACCAGCAGCACCGGCACGAGCACGAGGAGGGCGAGCAGGAGCAGCCCGGCGACGATCGCGGCCAGGCCGATCCACAGCGCGCGATCGGCCTGTTCGGAGGTCTCGTCCGCGAGCGCCGCCGCCCGGTCGAGCTCTCCGGCCGCGAGAGCGGTCCGCGCCTTCTGCGCCGTGGACTCGGCGTCGAGCAACGACTCGCCGAGCTCGGTGACCGGGCCGCTGTCCGCGGCGACGGCCCCGGACGCCTCGCTGACCTGCTCTATCGTGGTGGCGGCCTGCGGGAGCAGCGTCGCGAGCTCGGTGTAGCGGGCTTCGGTGCCGGCGTCCTCGTACGCGGCGCGCACCGTCTCCGGGACGTCGAGGCCGGTCGTCTCCGCAGCCTGCTGGACGGCGACCGCCTGCGGTGCGAGGGGGTCGAGCGCAGCCACCGCGTCCGCGGCCTCGTCGAACTTCCAGTCCGTCATGTCCCGCCGAAGGCCCAGCGGCACCTGCCACGCGCCGTCGGCCTCGTCGAGGTCCGCGTAGGCCGCACGGGCGTCGGTGCGCTGACCGAGCAGGGCCGCCCCGGCGCCGTCGACGACCCACTTCTCGTAGGCCTTCGTCCCGTCCACGCCACCCCGTTCGGCGACGAGGTCGAGGAACCGCTGCCAGTCCACCCGCCCGTGGTTCCTGCGGGTGTCACCCGGCTGTTCGTAGGCGCCCTCGCCGGCGTAGGCGGCCGAGACGACCGCGGTGAACTGCTCGTCGTCGAGGTCGCCCAACAGCCCGTGCACGGCGGTGTACGCGGCCGCGTAGGCGTACGTCTCGGTGTCGAGCTCGCGCGTGGACTCGGTCCAGTCGAGCAGCGGCAGGGCGCCGGCAGCCTGCCGCTTCGGGGCCTTGCGGGGCTTGCCCTCGCCGTCGACGGCGGCGATCACGCGGTACGCCGTGGTCTCGGTCAGCCCTTCGTAGAGCCAGCGGCCGTCGAACCGCTCGTCGTCGAACCAGGCGTGGCCCAGCTCGTGGAAGAGGGTGGCCTCGTCGAGCTCCTCGCCCAGGACGATCTCGTCCCCCGCGTCGTCGAACCACGCGTAGCCGAGCACCTGCGGGGAGACGTCCTCGCGGATGACCTCGATGCGGCCGGGCCACGGCGCGCCGAGGAACGATTCCAGGACGGGCATGCCGACGGCCACGCGGTCGGCCGCGAACTTCCGCCACGTCTTGTCCCCGGGGAAGCTCTGCAGGGTCAGGGTGGCGTCGCCGACCGTGACCTTTTTCTCGTCCGCTCTGGCGGGATCGCGCACCGACACGGCAGCCCACACCCCCCAGTCGTCGGTGGCCTCGTCCAGCGAGTACACGGTCTTCTTGCCCTGCTGCTCGGCGGTGAAGTCGGCGGTGGCGTCGAACGTCATCGCCTTCGGCACGACCACCTCGACACTGACCCTGCCCGGGTCGCCGGTGGCCTGCGCGGCGAAGGTGCCGTACCCGGGGCCGACGCGGGTCCACCGGTCGGAGCGGATCGGAGCACCACCGATCTCGTACGTCCACACGATGGTGCGGCTGCGTCCGTAGCGCAGCGGCGAGAACTTCGCGGTGGCCCACTGGACGTTCGGGTCCTCGGGCTCGGCCTTGAGGTCCACGGTGAGCGACGAGCCGCCGCTCGTGGCCCGCACGTTCTTGGCGCTGGTCGGCACGCCGATGCCGTAGGAGTCCCAGTAGTAGTACGTGTTGCCGCGGTCCGGCGTCACGTTGGTGATCGTCGTCGTGACCTTCGCCGTCACGGCGCCCTTGCCCTTGACGACGAACCG
Organism: Isoptericola sp. GX10416; assembly: GCF_056590155.1. Taxonomy (NCBI): domain Bacteria; kingdom Bacillati; phylum Actinomycetota; class Actinomycetes; order Micrococcales; family Promicromonosporaceae; genus Isoptericola; species Isoptericola sp. GX10416. The sequence goes on from NZ_JBWPVO010000012.1 coordinate 85,785, forward strand.
GGCGTGCGACTCCTCGGTGATCCCGTTGGCGGCGGCAGCGGGTGGGGCCACCGCCGGTGCGACGAGCAGGCCGCCCAGCCCGAGCGCGAGGGCGAGCACCGCCGTCGTCCCTCGGCGGAACATGCGCCCCGGTGTGATCGTTCGGGTCCGGTCCGCGCGTGCCACGTCTGCTCCGTCGTGTCGTTCGTCCGACGACCCGTCGGTCGTCGGGCCTGATCGTAGCTGTACCGGCAGGTGTCCGGTCGGCGTCCCGCCATGTAGACAGGGAGCGCTCCCCGCTCGCGCGACCATCACCCGTGGGGTAGACCGGAGGCATCGGTCTGGACATCGGGGGATGCCATGGAGAACGAGGCGGGCGCGACCACCATCGCGTTGTTGACGGCGTGCACTGATCCGGACCTCGGGATCCGATCACGGATCGTCCAGGAGCTCCTCGACGAGGCGAGCCGGGACCCCCGGCTGGCCCGTCAGGTGATGACCACGATGCTCACCGCGTCCGTGATGTCCCTGCGCGCCTACACGGACGTCGCCGAGCGGGACCCGCACGAGGTGCTGCAGGCGCTCGGCCTGTCCTGGTCCGCGCGGACGCTCGGTGTCTGACCCACCCGCCGAGGTGGTACCGCCGTCGCCGAGGTCGTAGCGCTGCCCGCTACCGCCGTCGTCCGCGGAGCTTGTCGATCTCGCGCCGCTCCCGCTTGGTGGGCCGGCCGGCGCCCCGTTCCCGGAGCCCGACGGCGGCACGTTCCTCGCGCGTCGGCACCGGCGGGCTCTGGTCCTCGTAGGCCTTGGCGGCGATCGGCGCGCCGACCCGCTTGGGGACCAGCTCGCGCACGACGACGATGCGCTCCCGCAAGGGATCGCGCCACGTGATGCGGTCGCCGACCGTCACGGACGTCGCCGGTTTGGCGACCGTGCCGTTGACCCGGACACGGCCGGCGCGCAGCGTGGAGGCGGAGACGGAGCGGCTCTTGAAGAGCCGCACCGCCCACAGCCAGATGTCGACCCGCATCCGCCTACTCTCCCACGACCGCACGTCCGGCCGGGTACTACCTCGACGACGTCGGTACTACCTCGCGACGGCGGCGGTCGCGATCCGCTGGTCCACCGCCGTCACCGCGTGGACCTCGCCCGTCAGGGTGAGCGTCGCTCGGGGTGTCGCGGTCCCGGGGATGTCCCGGCGTGCGACCGCCTTCTCGTTGGTGATCGCGCCCCCGGTGGCCTCCTCCAGGTCGTCGAGACCTGCCCCGTCCGTCGCGGTGGCGTGCGAGCCGACCCACACCTGGACGTCGCCCGGCTCGACGACGCGCCGGTGGCTACGGTCGGTGAACGCGAACCGCGCGGCCGGCACGGCGAACGCGACGACCACCGACTCCTGCGGAGCGAGCTCGACCCGCTCGTAGGCCAGCAGCTGGACCACCGGTCGGGGCAGCGAGCCCACGACGTCGCGCCCGTACAGCTGGACGACGTCGGCACCCGCCACGTCGCCCGTGTTCGTCACGCGCACGGACACCGTGAACGAGCCGTGCGTCGGCGCCGAGGCGTCGACCTCCAGCTCCGAGTAGCCGAACTCCGTGTAGGACAGCCCGAACCCGAAGGGGCGCGCCGGCGTCGAGTCGGCCGACGTGACGTCGCTCGGACCGCCGAGGATCGGGTGCAGGTAGGTGTACGGCTGCGCCCCGGCCGATCGCGGCAGGGACACGGGCAGCCGCCCGGACGGGACGACGCCGCCGGCGACCACGCCCGAGATCGCCGTGCCACCCTCCTCGCCGGGGAAGAACGACTGGACCACCGCGGCCGGCCGCCGGTCGCCTTCGAGCGCCCAGTCGATCGCGTACGGGCGCCCGGAGACGACGACCATGACGACCGGGGTCCCCGTGGCGACGAGCGCCTCGACGAGCTGACGCTGCGCGCCCGGCAGGTCGAGCGACTCGACGTCGTTCCCCTCGCCGACGGTGCCGCGCCCGAACAGGCCGGCCTGGTCGCCGACGACGACGATCGCGACGTCCGCGGAGCGCGCCGCCGCGACGGCCTCGCCGAACCCGGAGGTGTCCGTCCCGTCGACCTCGCAGCCGCGGGCGTGCACGAGCGTGGGCTGCTGCACGCCGGCGTCGGCGAAGGCACCGCCCAGCGCCTCGAACACGGTCGGGATCTCGAAGCCCAGCGGGTGCTCCGGGTGGTGCGCCAGCACGTGGTTGGCGAACGAGTAGCACCCCATGAGCGCGTCGGCCCGGTGGGCGTTGGGCCCGACGACCGCCACCCGGCGCGGCGCCTCCGACCAACCGCTCAGCGGGAGCGTGCCGTCGTTGGACAGCAGGACCACGGACTCCTCGGCGAGCCGCCGCGCCACGGCGCGGTGCCGCGGCGAGTCCAGGTCGACGGTGCTGGGCGGCTCACCGGTGAAGGCGTCCAGGTCGAGCAGCCCGAGCTCTTCCTTCTGCGCCAGCGCCCGCAGCACGGCCCGGTCCACGAACGCCTCGTCGACCCGGCCGTCCCGCACCGCCTCGGCGAGCGGGGCGAGGTAGGCGTCACCGGTCGGGAGCTCGATGTCGAGACCGGCGGCGAGCGCTTGCCCGGCGGCGTCGCCACGATCAGCCGCCACGGCGTGCATGACCTGCAGGAACGCCACTCCGAAGTAGTCGGCCACCACGACGCCGTCGAAGCCCCACTCGTCCCGCAGGATCTCGGTGAGGTACTCGTGGGCGGCATGGTTGGGCACGCCGTCGAGGTCGTTGTACGACGCCATGACGGAGCGCGCACCGCCGTCACGCACAGCCATCTCGAACGGAGGCAGGTACGTGTCGGCGACCTCGCGCGGACCGGCAGAGACCGGGGCGTGGTTGCGCCCTGCCCGCGAGCCGGAGTACCCGACGAAGTGCTTGAGGGTGGCGTGCACCCCGGCGCCCTGGAGGCCCCGGACGTACGACGTCCCGACCGTGCCGACCACATACGGGTCCTCGGCGATGCACTCGTCGACACGGCCCCAACGCGGGTCCTGCACGACGTCGAGCACGGGTGCGAGGCCCTGGTGGATACCGAGCGTGCGCATCGAGTCGCCGATCACGGCGCCCATCTCCTCGACGAGCGCCGGGTCGAACGACGCGCCCCAGGCGAGCGGCGTCGGGAACGTGGCGGCCTGCCACGCGGCGAGGCCGGTGAGGCACTCCTCGTGCACCAGCGCCGGGATGCCCAGCCTGGTCGAGGCCTTGAGCCGGCGCTGCTCGTCCCACAGCCAGCGGGCACGCTCCACCGGCTCGACCGGGCGGGTGCCGTACACCCGCGTGTAGTGGCCGATCCCGTGCCGGGTGACCTCGCCGAGCCGGTCGGACCCTGCCTGCCCTGCCGCCATCTCGCCCTGCATGGGCGCGACGACCTCCCCGCCCTGGTCGAGCCAGTACCCGACGATCTGGGCGAGCTTCTCCTCGAGGGTCATCTCCGCGTGCAGCGCGGCGACCCTGTCGGAGACCTGCGGGGCGGCAGGTGCCGGCCTGGTCTGGCCCTCGACCACGGTCTCGGTCGGCATGCGGTCCTCTCTCTGCGCGGTCATCCCTTCACCGCGCCCTGCAGTCCGTTGACGATGCGCTTCTGCATCGCCAGGAAGAACACGAGCGCCGGGATCATGGCGAGCGTGGTGAACGCGAACACACCGGCGGTGTCGGACGAGTGCTCGGAGGAGAAGTCGGCGACACCGAGCGGCAGGGTCTTCATGTCGCCCTGCAGCAGGAGCAACGGCAGCAGGTAGGCGTTCCACGACCCGACGAACGCGAGGACGCCGACGGTGACCATGCCCGGTCCGGACAGCGGGATGAGGATCCGCCAGAAGAACCCGATCCGGCTGGTGCCGTCGAGCTGCGCGGCCTCCTCCAGCTCCTGCGGCAGCGCCTGCAGGAACGGTCGCAGGATGACCACGGTCATCGGTAGCGCGAACGCCGCCTGCGGCAGCGCCACGCCCCACCAGGTGTTGCCGAGCCCGAAGTTCTGCGTGAGCAGGATGAACAGCGGGATCACCGCGACCGTGGCTGGGAAGAGGAGCCCGGCGACGAACAGCATGAACAGGGCCTCGCGCCCCTTGAACGCGTACCGCGCCAGCGGGTACGCCGCCATGACACCGAAGATCACGACGATCGCGGTGGTGATCACGGCGACGATCACCGAGTTGAGCGTGTACTGCCAGAACGACGGGTTGGTGACGACGCCCGCGTAGTTGCTGAAGATCCACGGGTCCGGCAGGGCTGCCGGGTTCTGCGTGAGCTGGCCGTTGCTGCGGAAACCGCCCAGCACGCCGTAGACGACGGGCCCGAGGGTCACGCAGACGACCACGAACGCGATCGCGTAGACGACCGGGTTGCCGCCCTGGAACTTGCCCGCGCTGCCCCGGCGGCGCTTGGCCGGCTGGGTCACGGCTGGAGTCTGAGTCGACGTGGTCATCACGCCACCCCCTTGGCGTCTCGGCGCAGGATCAGTCGCTGGTAGAGCACCGCCATGACCAGCGCGATCAGGAACAGGATCACGGAGGCGGCACCGGCGATCCCGAAGTTGTTGCTCCGGGTGCCCTCGTTGACGAGGAAGATGGCCATCGTGCTGGTGGCGTTCGCCGGACCGCCCTTGGTCAGGATCCAGACCATGTCGAACAGCTGCAACGACCCGATCATGGACAGGAAGCCCCAGGTACGGATCGTGGGGCCGAGCAGCGGGACGGTGATCCGGCGCTGCACCTGCCACCAGGAGGCGCCGTCGAGCTGGGCGGCCTCGTAGAGCTCTTCGGGCACGCCCTGCAGACCCGCGAGGAAGAGGATCACGGCCAGGCCGAGGTACTTCCAGGTCAGGATCGCGACGACGGTCCACAACGCCAGGTCCATGTCGCCGAGCCAGCCCTGGGCCGGCGGCTCGAGGCCGACCGACTTCAGGAGCGTGTCGATCACGCCGTACTGCGGCTGGACGAGCTGGAACCAGATGACACCGGCCACGACCTCGGCGAGGACGTACGGCACGAAGATGATCGTGCGGAGCGCGCCCTGGCCCCACATCTTGCGGTTCAGCAGGAGTGCGATCGCGAGTCCCAGCGGGAGCTGGATGGCGATCGACAGCACGACGATGAGGAGGTTGTTCATCAGCGAACCGATGAACACGTCGTTGTTGAGGATCGAGACGTAGTTCGAGAGCCCGACGAAGTCCACCATGGGACCTCGGCCGTTCCACCGGAACGCCGACATCTGGACGGCCGTGATGACCGGCCAGACGATGAAGAGGATGAGCATCGCGAGAGCCGGCGCTACGAAGAACGCGATCTCGAGGTACTTGCGTCGTTCTGAGCGCTTCGCCCGCCGCCCTCCAGCCGACGGTCCGGCTGCCGGGCGACCCTTGCGGGTCGCACCGGCAGCCGGACCGGAGGAGGTGGCAGGCGAGACGTCCGTCGCGACGGCCGCGTCGTCTGCCATCTCGGTCACCCCTGCGCTGCCGCGGCTTCTTCGATGGCGTCGACGACGTCCTGCGGGCCGGCCTCACCGGCGAACAGCAGGGCGATCTCGTCGTTCATCGCGTTACCGATGGACTGACCCAGACGGGTGTCCAGGTAGAGCTGGGCCTCACCGCCGCCGTCACGGACGGGGATGAGCTGCGCCAGCGTCTCGTTGGCCACCGAGTCGGTCGCCGCCGGGTTGGTCGGCAGACCCATGTCGAGCTCGGCGAAGCCCGTCTGAACCTCGTCGGAGACCAGGTACTCGGCGAAGTCGACCGCGACGTCCGGAGCGTCGTTGGAGACCGCCCAGGCGTCACCGCCACCCATCTGGTCGCTCGGGTCACCGGCCTGGCCGGGGAAGGTGGGGTAGGCGAACCAGCCGAGCCAGTCCGGCACGGTCTCGTCCTCGCGCAGACCACCGACGACACCGGGCTCCCAGTGACCGGCGAGCTCCATGCCGACGCGCTCGCTGGCCAGCAGGCCGGAGGCCGACGTCGGGCCCTCCTGCGCGCCCGTGGCCAGGAAGCCGGGGTTGAACGGCTCCTTGTCGAGGATGTCCTGGACGTTCTCACCGGCCTTGATGAAGCACTCGTCGGAGTAGTCACCGGACTCGATGGCGGCCTCGACGGTGTCGAAGGTGCACTCGCGGACGACGCCGTAGTACCAGTAGTGCGCGGCGGGCCACTTGTCCCCGGCGCCGACCGAGGCCGGGTCGATCCCGGCCGCCTTCAGCTGGTCGACGTAGCCGTAGAACTCGTCGATCGTCGGGCTGTCCGACACGTCGCTGATGCCGGCTTCCTCGAAGAGGTCCTTGTTGTACCAGAAGCCCACGATGCCCATCGAGAACGGCAGCGCGTAGACGCTGTCGTCCACGGTGTACTGACCGGTGAACGCGGAGATCTTCTCGACGCTCTCCGCGGCGTCCTCGGTGAGGTCGCGGAGCAGCCCGGCGTCGACGTCGTTCTGCAGCTCGCCGCCACCACGGCTCATGAAGACGTCCGGGATGCCCGAACCGGCCTGCATGGCAGCCTGGAGCTTGGTCAGCATGTCCTCGTGCTGCATGGCCTCGATCTGGACCGTGACGCCAGGGTTGGCCTCCTCGAAGTCCGCGGCGACCTGGTCGTAGTACTCCTTGCCCTCGCCGGTGTTCGAGTTGTGCCACCACTCGACGGTGGCCTCGCCACCCTCGGCGGTGTTCTCGGAGTCGGGCGACTCCTGGTCAGCCGTTCCCTGACCGGCACAGGCGCCTGCCAGGAGGGCGATGGTCGCCCCGAGCGCGACGGCGGTCGCGCCTCGCATCTTCCTCGTCATCGTGGAACCCCTTGGTCGTCGTCGACAGTGGTACTTCTGGTACTGCGGCTACGGGCGGGCCACGTGCACTCGGTGTCGCGGCTGCCCGTCCGATTCCTACCTTGGCAGGCGACCCGCAAATCCGTCAATCGTTTTCGATAACGGTTTCGACACGGCCGGACGGGGTGCGCCGCACGCCCTGGTTCCCGGATACTCTCGTCCTGTGAGCACCGCCGCCGACCCGCAACCCGCGGGAACCCAGTCCGGACCCATCGTGGGTCGCGTGACGATCTCCGACGTCGCGCGGGTCGCGGGCGTCTCCGTCGCCACGGTCTCGAAGGTCGTCAACCACCGCTACGGAGTTGCGCCGTCGACGGCGGAGCGGGTCCTCGGCGTCGTCGCCGAGCTCGGCTACGAGTCCTCGCTGGTCGCCCGCAGCCTGCGCCGGCAGTCGACCAACGTCGTCGGCGTCCTGGTGGCCGAGTTCGAGCCCTACTCCACCGAGCTGCTCAAGGGCATCTCCTCCGCCGTCGACGGCACCGGCTACGAGCTCCTCGCGTACTCCGGCGGCACCGACGGCGGCGCCATCACGGGGTGGGAGCGCCGCTCGCTCTCCCGGCTCGCCGGGACCCTCATCGACGCCGCCATCGTCGTCACCCCCACCATGGTGCTGTCCGAGGCCAACGGCATCCCGGTGGTCGCCATCGACCCGCACACCGGCCCCGAGGGCACGCACACCGTGGACTCGGACAACACCACCGGCGCGCGCGAGGCCGTCGAGCACCTGCTCGCCCTCGGCCACCGCCGCATCGCCCACCTCGGCGGCCGCCCCGACCTCGAGTCGGCACGCCTCCGCGAGCTCGGCTACCGCCAGGCGCTCGAGGCCGCCGGGCTCACCGTCGACCAGTCGCTGATCCGGGTGGGCGGCTACCGCCCCAACACCGCGGACACCCCGGCGCGCGAGCTGCTGGCGCCGTCCCGCGGCGAACGCCCCACCGCCGTCTTCGCCGCGAACGACCAGTCCGCCATCCACGTCATCGAGGTGGCGCACGACCTCGGCCTGCGCGTCCCCGAAGACCTGTCGGTGGTGGGCTTCGACAACGTTCCCGAGTCCCTGACCACCACGCCCGCGCTGACCACCGTGTCGCAGCCGCTGCACGAGATGGGCACCGAGGCGCTGCGCATGGTGCTCGACCTGCTCGAGGGCGCACCGCGCGAGCAGCACCTGCGCCTGCCGACGTCGCTCGTCGCCCGCGGCAGCACCGGCCCGGTCGGCGCCTGACCCGTCCGCCCCGGCCTCAGGCCGGACGCCCGCCGAGCCAGCGCTCCACCGCGTCGAGCCGCCGCGAGGTCTGCCGCGGCCAGTCCGCCTCCTGGACGCGGTGCGGCCCCGTCGCCAGGGACAGCAGGACACCCGCGGTGCGGGCGGAGAGCTCGTCCGCGTCGACGACGTCCCCGAACCCCTTCGCGTACTCCAGGGCCAGGCGGTGCAACCCGTCGGCGTCCCAGCCGCGCAGCAGGGAGAGCGTCTCGACGTGCGCGACGAGGCACGCGAGGTCGTCCGCCCGCCGGCCCGGCCCCGCCGAGTCGACGTCGAGCAGGCCCGTGATGCGCCCGTCCTGCCCGAGCATGATCTGCGACTCGTACAGGTCGCCGTGGGTCGGCTCCGTCGCCGGCTGACCGGCGATCCGGCCCGCGACGACGGCGGCGAGCTGCGCCGCGCGATCAGCCTCGGACGGCATCGCCGCCCCGATCACCGACGCATAGTGGGCCGCGTTCTCGCTCCACGAGGCCCGGTACGGCAGGTCCGCGACGCCGTCGGGCAGCTGTTCCAGGAGGTCGACGACGTCACCCGCCGCCGGCACCGGACCGCCGTCGCGCACCGCGTGGCGCATCGACTCCCCCGGCAGCGGGGCGATGACGAGCAGCCCGTCGGTGTTGCGGCCCAACGGCTTCGGCACCGGGAGGCCGGCGCCCGCGAGCAGTGCGTGCCGCGCGTAGAGCTCGTCGCCCTTCTCCGGCCGGACGACCTTGAGGAAGACCCGGGCACCCGGCGTGCTGGCCTCGATGACGGCCCGGCGCGTCGGGCGGTAGGCGCGCACCCGCAGCGTCACCGGCCCGCGCGCGACCTCCGGCACACCCAGGTCCCCCAGGAGCGTGCTGACCGCCTCGACGTCGTAGGCCGTGGCCAGCGCCGGCAGGCCGGGATCGCCCGGGAACCGCCACACCGCGACCGCGTGCTCGCCGTCGTCCAGCGTCAGCACACCCGGGACGTGCTGGTCGCCCGGCCGCCCCAGCGACGCCCCGAGCGTCTCGGTGCGCACCTGCGGCTCCGTGCCGCCGATCACCCAGCGCACGCGTGCCCGGTAGGCGACGGTCGTGGAGCGGCCCGGACGGTGGTCGACCTGGCGGACCGACCAGTCCACGAGCTCGCCACCCGCGGTGGACACGGCCGTCGCGAGCAGCTCCGTGGCGTCGTCGCCGGTGAGGAGCTCGAGGTTGCTGGTTCTCATCACCCCATCCTCACCACGATCGGCCCGGAGCGCGCGGGATCCGCCCAACGCGGTGGCAGCAGGTCGCGGACGGGCGCGCGCACGCTGCCCGCGATCACTACCGTAGGCGCCATGACGACCTCTCCTGTCGACGCCACGACCACGTCCGCCTGGGACGAGCTGCTGCAGCATCATCGCGAGTTCCAGGGGGACCTGCGCGGCTGGTTCGCCGCCGATCCCGGCCGCGCCGAGCGCCACAGCCACACCGCCGGCGACCTGTTCGTCGACCTGTCCAAGAACCTCGCGACCGACGAGACCTACCAGCTGCTCGTCCGCCTCGCCGGGGAGGTCGACCTCCCCGCACGCATCGAGGCGATGTTCACCGGCAAGCACATCAACGTCACCGAGGACCGCGCCGTGCTGCACACCGCGCTGCGCCGGGCGCCGGGGACCCAGCCGCCGCTCGTCGTCGACGGTCAGGACGTCGACGCGGACGTCGCCCGCGAGCTCGACCGGCTCAGCGCCTTCGCGGACCAGGTGCGCTCCGGGAAGTGGACCGGGGTGACCGGCAAGCCCGTCGAGACGATCGTCAACATCGGCATCGGCGGATCCGACCTCGGTCCCGTCATGGTCTACGAGGCCCTGCGCCCGTACCTGCGCGACGGCCTGGAGGCCCGGTTCGTCTCGAACATCGACCCGACCGACGTCGCGCAGAAGACCGCCGGTCTCGACCCCGAGACGACGCTGTTCATCGTCGCCTCCAAGACCTTCGGCACGCTCGAGACCCTGACCAACGCCCGCCTCGCACGGGCCTGGCTCTGGGAGGCCCTCGTCGCGTCCGGCGCGATCGAGGACACCGACGAGGCGCGACAGGCCGCCGTCGGACAGCACTTCGTGGCCGTGTCCACGGCGCTCGACAAGGTCGCCGCGTTCGGCATCGACCCGGACAACGCCTTCGGGTTCTGGGACTGGGTGGGCGGCCGTTACTCGGTGGACTCCGCGATCGGCCTGTCCCTGGCGATCGCGTTCGGGCCGGACCGATTCCGCGAGCTGCTCGCCGGCTTCCGCACGATGGACGAGCACTTCCGCACCACGCCCCTCGAGCGGAACGTCCCCGCTCTGATGGGGCTGCTCAACGTCTGGTACACGAACTTCCTCGACGCCCACACCCACGCCGTCCTGCCGTACGCCCAGCAGCTCCACCGGTTCCCGGCCTACCTGCAGCAGCTCACCATGGAGTCCAACGGCAAGTCGGTGCGCTGGGACGGCTCGCCCGTGACCACCCAGACCGGCGAGGTCTTCTGGGGGGAGCCCGGCACCAACGGCCAGCACGCGTTCTACCAGCTCATCCACCAGGGCACCCGCACCATCCCGGCGGACTTCATCGCGTTCGCGACGCCGGCCTACCCGCTGACCGACAGCGAGGGCGACGGGAAGGCCGTGCAGCCCGGCGCCGACGTGCACGAGCTGTTCCTCGCCAACTTCTTCGCGCAGACCAAGGCGCTGGCGTTCGGCAAGACGGCCGAGGAGGTCCGCGCCGAGGGCACCGACGAGGCGATCGTCCCGGCCCGCGTGTTCTCCGGCAACCGGCCGACGACGTCGATCATGGCGCCCGCCCTCACGCCGTCCGCGCTCGGCCAGCTCGTGGCGCTGTACGAGCACATCACGTTCGTCGAGGGTGTCGTGTGGGGCATCGACTCGTTCGACCAGTGGGGCGTGGAGCTCGGCAAGAAGCTCGCCCTGGAGATCGCGCCGGCCGTCTCCGGCGACGACGCCACACTGGCCGAGCAGGACTCCTCGACCGCCGCGCTGATCCGGTACTACCGGGAGCGGCGGGCTTGAGAGCACGGACGCCCCGGCGGGCGGGAGCGCGGCCTCAGTAGGGTTTGGGCCATGCCTCCACTCGATCCGCGGGCGATCCTGGCCGACCGGCCGACGGCCCGCCCGTCGGTCGGCACGGTCGTCACGATCGCCGTGTCGTCGTTGTGCCTGGTCATCGCTCTGACGGTCATGCTGCACGACGGCGCCACGGGCGTCCCGGCGGCCGTCGTGCTCGCGCTCGTCCCGCTGCCGCTGCTGCTCGCGGGCATCCTGGCGCTCGACCGGCTGGAGCCGGAGCCGCCCGATGTCCTGATCGCCGCCTTCGGGTGGGGTGCGGGGGTCGCGGTGCTCCTGGCGATGCTCCTCAACACCGCCGGGCTGGACCTGGTGTGGGCACCGATGCTCGGCAACGAGCTCGGGAGGTACGCCATGGCGGCGGTCACCGCCCCCGTGGTCGAGGAGGTCCTCAAGGGCGCGGTGCTGGTGGGGCTGCTGTGGTTCCGCCGCAGCGAGCTCAACGGTCCGACGGACGGCATCATCTACGGATCGATGGTGGCGCTCGGCTTCGCCGTGGTGGAGAACATCAGCTACTACGCCTTCGCCCCACCGGGCACCCTGGCGCTGACGTTCACCGTGCGCGGACTCGTCTCCCCGCTCCTGCACCCGTTGTGCACGTCGCTCATGGGCATCGGCGTCGCGGCGGCGGCCCTGCGCCGTCCCGGCCGGAGCAGGACGGTCCCGGTGCTCGCCGGGCTGGCAGGTGCGGTCGCCCTGCACTCGGCGTGGAACGCGTCGTCGGCGTTCGGGCTGCCGGGCCTCGGTGCGGCCTACCTCGCCGGGCTCGGGGTGCTCGTCGCCCTGGCGGTCGTGCTGCACCGCGACCGGCAGCGCATCGTCGCCCTGATCCGCACCCACCTGCCGCAGTACCGCGAGACCGGCGTCGTCACGCCGCCCGACCTGTGGATGCTGTCCTCGCTGCACCGCAGACGCCGGGCCCGCGAACAGGTCCGGGCCGCCCTCGGGCGCGGGCCCGCTCGCGCGTTGGCGGACTACCAGCAGGCCGCGACGGAGCTCGCCATGCTGCACCGCCGACGCGCCCTCGGTCTGGTGCCCGACGACGCGTTCGTCGCGCGCCGCGACCCCCTGCTGCTCCTGATGCACCATGCCCGTGCGGTGTTCGCGCTGCCCGCCCTGCCGCGTCCTGCCTGGCGAGGCTGACCGTCCGCGCTGGTCAGGAGGAGGCTTTCGTCCTGCCTGTCGCTTCGCCGAGAACGCGGTGACGGTCAGAGCGAGTCAGCCGTTCAGCAGCGTGCACCGCATCATGGATGGGCCAGGCGCTAGCCCGCGGTGTGGTCGACCCCGCCTCCCGAGGCACTCCGCCGGAGGCCGAGCGCGATCGTCGCGCCGACGGCCACGTGCTCGGCGACCAGGAACCCCACGGCCTCCCGCGTCGCCGCGCCCAGCGGGCCGGCCAAGGAGCCGAGCAGCACCACGCCGCACAGCACGAGCCACACCCGGTCACCGCCGCCGGGCAGCCGCCGCAGCAGCGCACGCACGCCCCAGCCGAGCAGCCCGGCCGCGAGCCCGGCCACGACGACGTCGACCAGCCCCACCTCGCGCAGGCCGCCACCGGTCCTCGCGACCAGCTCCGCGCCGCTCACGGTCGCCACCGTCCACACCACCGCAGCGACCGCCGCGGCCAGCAGCGGTACGCCCCACGCCGGGGTCCGACGGCGGAGCACCCCGCCGCGCCGCCCGGTCCCGTTCCCGTCCGGAATCATCCGTCCCGTCGTCTGATGGGTCATCGTCCCGTCTCCTCCCGCCGGCGCTGCCGGTCCGTCCTCGGATGCTGTCGGTACCCAGCGTGCGAGCCCCGGGGCGACCTGCGCCTCGGCCGGAGGGAGGTCGCTGCCGGGACCTCCGTCGTCGGGCACCCCGACCGGAGCCGGGGACGCCCCCGACCTTCGTCGGTGTCGGGACCCGGCGGGCAGCCGTAGCGTTCCTGCCATGCACGTCCCTCCCGCGTCCCTCCCGCGACGCCTGCTCATCGGCGCCTGGCTGGCGATCGCCGCGCTGACCGCCGTGGTGGTCGTGACCTCGAACCTCGACGTCCGCACCGGGCTGCTCCTCGAGGTCGCCGTCGCGCTGGCGGCGCTCGGGCTGACGGCCCTGCTGTTCACTCGGCACACGGTCGCCGCGGCACTCGGGCTCGCGGCACTGGCCGCGCTCTCTCCCGCCGCGACGCCTGCCGCCACGGCCGCGACGCTGCAGGTGGCCCGGAGCCGCCCGATCCGCACCGCCCTGCTCGTCGCCGTCGCCGGGACGCTGGGGCACGCCGTCCAGGCGCTGTGGCACCCCGTCCCCCTCCCGCTCGTCTGGTGGCTGCTGTGCGACGTCGCGGTGCACGCCGCGCTGCTCGGCTGGGGGGCGTACTGGCAGGAGCGGGCGCTCGTGCTGTGGTCGCTGCGCGACCGCGCCCGGCGTGCTGAGGCCGAGCAGGAGCAGCGGGTGGCCGAGGCTCGCACGGCCGAGCGCACCCGGATCGCGCGCGAGATGCACGACACCCTGGCCCACCGGCTCTCCCTCCTCGCGGCGACCGCCGGGGCGCTGGAGTACCGGCCCGACGCCGACCCGGCAGCGCTCGCCGCGGCGGCCGGCCGCGTGCGTTCCGGCGTCAGCGACGCGCTCGAGGACCTCCGCCAGGTGATCCGCCTGCTGCGCGCGGACGGCCTCGACCACGCACCGGACCTCGACGACGTCGCGGGCCTCGTCGAGGAGGCGCGGGAGGCCGGGAGCGCCGTCTCCTACGACGCGCCGGCAGCCGGTTCCGCCGAGGTGCCACCGGCCGTGCGGACCACGCTCTTCCGCGTGGTCCAGGAAGGTCTCACCAACGCGCGCCGGCACGCCGCGGGCGCGGCCGTCCGGGTCGAGCTCGAGATCGGACCCGGTGAGGCCACGGTGCGCGTGGCCGACGACGGCGGTCGGCCGGGCGCACCGGGCGACGGCCCGGGCAGCGGCACAGGGATCGTCGGGCTGCACGAGCGGGTGACGCTCCTCGGCGGCCGGTTCGACGCGGGCCCGCGTGCCGGCGGAGGTTTCACCCTCGCGGCCTGGCTACCGTGGGACCGATGACCGATTCCCCGCAGCGCAGCGTGCGCGTCGTGCTCGTGGACGACGACGCGCTCGTGCGCGCCGGTCTGCGCCTCATGCTCGACGGCGCCGACGGCATCCGGGTGGTCGCCGAGGCGGCGGACGGCGGTGAGGTCCCCGGTGTGCTCGACGCCCACCCGGCGGACGTCGTCCTCATGGACCTGCGCATGCCCGGCGTCGGGGGGATCGACGCGACGCGCACCGTCCGGGCACGGCCGTCACCGCCCGCCGTCGTCGTCCTGACCACCTTCGACACGGCCGAGGAGGTCGGCGGCGCCCTGCACGCCGGCGCCGCCGGCTACCTCCTCAAAGACATGCCGCCCGCCCGGATCGCGGCCGCGGTCAGGTCGGCCGCGGCGGGCGAGCCGGTGCTGGCGCCCGACGTCGCACGGCGGCTCATGGAGACCGTCGCCGGTACCGGCGGTGCCCGGGAACGGGCGCGCGCGGCCCTGGGGGCCCTGACGGCCCGCGAGCGCGACGTCGCCGCGGAGCTCGGCCGGGGCGCCTCCAACGCCGAGATCGCGACCCGCCTCCACCTCAGCGTGCCCACGGTCAAGGCGCACGTCTCCCAGCTCCTGGACAAGCTCGGCCTGGAGAACCGCACCCAGGTGGCGCTGCTCGTGCACGACGCGCAGGGCTGAGCGCCGCGGCGCCCCGTCGTCATCCTCAGCCGGGCACGACGGCGCAGCCCCGCGGGTCCAGCACCAAGCCCACCTTGTCGTCGGCCGCCGGCACGCTGCCGTCCGTGCGGGCGACCAGCCGCTCCTCGCCCGCACCCAGGTCCGCGTCCACGGTGACCTCGGTGCGACCGCGCCGGAACGTGGTCGCGACGACGACGCCGTGCCGCACCTCACCGCCCACCGACGCGCCACCGGAAGCGCCACCCGAGCCGCCGTCGACCACCCGCAGGCCCGCCGGACCGACCGCGAGGAGACCGTCGGCGTGCGGCAGGAACGTCTGGTACCCGAGGAACTCCGCGACCTCGCGCGTGGCGGGTGCCCGCCACAATGCCTCCGGCGCCGCGACCTGAGCGAGCCGGCCCGCCGACATCACCGCCACCCGGTCCGCCACCGTGAACGCCTCGTCGTGGTCGTGGGTGACGAACACCGCTGTCGTGCCCGTCGCGTGCAGGACAGCCCGGATCTCGACGGCCAGCCGCTCGCGCAGGCCCCGGTCGAGGGCCGAGAGCGGCTCGTCGAGGAGCAGCAGCCGCGGCCGGGGGGCCAGGGCGCGCGCCAGCGCCACCCGCTGCTTCTCCCCGCCCGACAGCTCGGCCACCGGTCGCCCGCCGAACCCCGTGAGCCCCACCAGGGCCAGGAGCTCGGACACCCGCTCGGCCCGCTCCGCCCGCGGCCGGTCGGCCAGCCCGTAGGCCACGTTCCCCGCGACGTCGCGGTGCGGGAACAGCTGGCCCTCCTGGAACAGCAGCCCGAACCCCCGACGGTGCACGGGCACGCCCGCCAGGTCGGCACCGTCGAACGCCACGGAACCCGCCGCCACCGGCTCGAGGCCGGCCACCGCCCGCAGGAGCGAGGACTTGCCGCAGCCGCTGGGCCCCAGCAGCGCCAGCACCTCGCCGGCCGCGACGTCGAGCGAGACGCCGTCGACCGCCGTCGTGCCCGCGTGCCCGCGCCGCTGCCCGTAGCGGACGACGACGTCGCGCACGGCCAGGCCGACACCACGCTCCTGCGAGACCGCCATCAGAACTCCCCTCCGCCGCCGTCGGCACGCATCCGTTCCGCCACCATCATGACCGTCGCGGTAAGCAGCGCCAGCACCACCGACGCCGCGAGCGCCATCCCGTAGTTCTCCGCGCCGGGCTGCCCGACGAGCCGGTAGATCACCACCGGCAGCGTCGCGGCGTCCGGCCGGGCCAGGAACGACGTCGCGCCGAACTCCCCGAGCGACACCGCGAAGGCGAACCCCACGGCGAGCCCCAGCGACCGCGCCGCCAGGGCGAGGTCCACGCTGGCCAGCACCCGGCCCGGCGGCGCGCCGAGCACCGCCGCCGTCTCCCGCAACCGCGGGTCGATCGCCCGCAGCACCGGCAGCATCGTGCGGACCACGAGCGGGATGGCGACGACCGCCTGCGCGATCGGCACCAGCAGCCCCGACGTGCGCAGGTCGACGTCCAGACCCAGCGGCCGGTCGAGCGTCAGGAGGAACCCGAACCCGACCGTCACCGCCGACACCCCCAGCGGGAGCATGAACACCGCGTCGAGCCCCCCGACGGCGCGCCGCAGGCCGTGCGAACGCGGCCGGCGCGAGACGACCAGCACCACCAGCCCGCCGACCACCACGGCGATCAGCGTGGCGAGGGCCGCGATCCGCA
This sequence comes from Isoptericola sp. GX10416, assembly GCF_056590155.1. Classification (NCBI taxonomy): domain Bacteria; kingdom Bacillati; phylum Actinomycetota; class Actinomycetes; order Micrococcales; family Promicromonosporaceae; genus Isoptericola; species Isoptericola sp. GX10416. The sequence goes on from NZ_JBWPVO010000012.1 coordinate 102,325, forward strand.
ACGAGTTCGCCGTCGCCTCCCACACGGTCACGGTCAGCGCGTTGCGCCCGCCCGTCGTCCCCAGCGCGACATAGTTCGCGAGCGACCAGGCGCCGTCGGGCCCCCGGAACGACCGCAGGACGAGACCCGCGAGCGGGAACGCGACCAGCCCGCAGACGACGACGGCGGTCGCCACCGCGGGCAGCACGTCCCGGACGGAGCGCAGGTCCAGCGGATGGGCGCCCGACCGCTCGCCCGTGAGCTGCAAGGCCCGCTCGCGCCGGGCACGCAGGCGGCCGCTGACCAGCAGCGCGGCCACGACCACCACGAGCTGCAGCACGCTGAGCACGGCCGCGGCACGCAGGTCCAGGAACTGCGTGGTGCGGATCCAGATCTCCGTCTCGATCGTGCCGTACCGCATGCCGCCGAGCACGAGGACGACGCCGAACGCCGTCGAGCAGAACAGGAAGACGACCGACGCCGCCGAGGCGATCGCCGGACCCAGCGCCGGCAGCGTCACCGTGCGGAAGGCGCGCCACGGCGTCGCACCGAGAGCCCGCGCAGCCTGCTCGGCACGGGGATCCAGCCGTTCCCACAGCCCGCCCACCGTGCGGACCACCACCGAGTAGTTGAAGAACACGAGCGCGACCACCACGCCCGCGAAGCTCTCCTCCCACCCGAGCCACCCCAGCGGCCCCGACGGCGTGAACAGATGCCGGAACGCGACACCGACGACGACGGTCGGCAGCACGAACGGGACCGTCACCAGCCCACGCAGCAACGTCCGCCCGGGGAACCGGCACCGGTACAGCAGGTAGGCGCCCGGGATGCCGAGCAGCACGCTCAGCACCGTCCCCACGGACGCCTGCGCGAGCGTCTGCCCCACCACCCGCCACGTGCGCGGCTGACCCAGGACCTCCGCGAAGCCGGAGAGGTCGAGCGTGCGCCCGCCCGCGCCGTCGTCCGCGAAGAAGCCCTGGACGACCAGCGCGACCACCGGCCAGGCGAAGAAGACGGCGAGGAACACCAGAGGGACACCGACCGCGGCCCCCCAGCCCAGCCACGCCTGCCGGGGCCGGCGCCGCAGGCTCACCCGGAGTTGCGTCGGGTGACCCTGCGGCTCCGCTCCGGGCGAGTGGCTTGCTCCGCTGCGCCCCTCACCCTCGCGTCGCCTCCGGCTCACCCGGGTTTGCGTCGGGTGACCCTGCGGCTCCGCTCCGGGCGAGTGGCTTGCTCCGCTGCGCCCCTCACCCTCGCGTCGCCTCCGGCTCACCCGATGACCGTGGCCGTCCACTGCTCGATCCACTCGTCACGGTGCGCCGCGATCTCCTCCGCGGCGACCTCGTGCGGCTCCTCGGCGAGCGGCGCGAACTGCTCCCACTCGGTGGGCAGCTCCACGGACTCGTCCGCGGGATACATGTACATGCTGCCCGGGACGTCCGCCTGCACCGGCTCCGACGTCAGGAAGTCGACCAGCGCCCGGGCGCCGTCCGGGTTGTCGGACCCCGCGAGGACGCCCGCATACTCGACCTGGCGGAAGCAGGTGTCCAGCAACGCCGCGGTGGTCGAGGCGCTGCCGTCCTCGGTGACCGTGGCCGCCGGCGACGTCGCGTACGACAGCACGATCGGTCGCTCGCCGCCCTCGCCCCCGCCCGAGAAGTCGACGTAGTACGCGTCCGACCAGCCGTCCGTGACGCGCAGACCGTTGTCCGCGAGCTCGGCCCAGTAGTCCTGCCATCCGTCCTCGCCGAACGCGCTGACGGTGGCCAGCAGGAACGCGAAGCCGGGCGACGACGTCGCCGGGTTGGTGACGACGGTCAGGTCGGCGTACTCCTCCTCGGTGAGGTCCTCGAAGGTGGCCGGCGGCTGGATGCCCGCGTCCTCGAACCAGGCCGTGTCGACGTTGAGGCAGACGTCGCCACGGTCGATCGGGGTCAGGGCCTCCAGGCCCGGCTCCGCCTGCGCGGTCACCGACGGGTCGAGGTCCGTCGGCGTGTAGGGCTCGAACACCCCCGCCTCCACGGCGCGTGACGCGAACGTGTTGTCCACGCCGTACACCACGTCCCCGAGCGGGCTGTCCTGCGTCAGGACGAGCTGGTTGACCAGCGTGCCCGCGTCGCCGGCGGCCACGTGCTCGACCTGCAGCCCCGTCTTCGACTCGAAGGACTCCAGCAGCCCGTCGCTCAGGGCGAAGGAGTCGTGGGTGACCAGCGTGACGGTGCCCGAGAGCTCGCCGTCGGTCGACGACCCACCGGACTCCCCCGGGGCCTCGCTGCCCGAGCAGGCGGCCAGTGCGGGCAGCAGGCCGACAGCGGCGACCGTCGCCAGGGTGCGGCGGGTACGGATGATCATTCGTCCTCCTCAGACGGATCTGAAGGGGGGCCGTCGTCCATGTCCACGGACGACGGGATCGAGAAGCCCGACTTCCTCCACCGGTGCTAACCGGGTCAGGTTCGAGGGTCTGCGGAGATCCGCACTCTCAGCGCTCGGTGGCGCTCCCCTGTCGTTCCCTCCGAGCCTACACACCGTGCGCACGCTACGGTGGTGACGTCCGTCGGGCGGACCCCTCGCGAGCCTCGCCCGATGCCGCCGTCTGGTACTGGAGGATCCGTGGATCACCTTGAGCTCTCCCCGCAGTCCGAGCCGTCGCTGGGCCTCAAGATCGGGACGGTCGCGGCGACGTTCGCGGCCGGGTGGGTCGCGCAGAAGCTCATCAAGGTGATCTGGGAGAAGGCCACGGGGAACGACGCCCCGATCGACCTGGACGCAGACGACATCCCGATCGTGCAGGCGATCACGTTCGCGGCCGTCACCGGCGGCGTCGCCGTCCTCGCCCGGCGGCTCGCCCGGCAGGGTGTCACCAAGGCCGTGGACCGGCGGGCCAAGCAGGTCTCCGTGGTCTGAGGCCCGGACCGGCGCAGGCGCGCTCAGCCGCGGGTGCGCTGCCGCCGTCGGGCCAGCTGCGCCTCGTGCCCACGAGGCCGCTCCACGGTGTGGACGGCGGCCAGGGCCGCCTCGAGCCGCACCGCCGGGTCGCCGTCGGCGCCGGCCATCGCCTCGACGATCTGAGCGGCCGCAGCCTGCAGCGGTATCTGGGCCCGTGCGGCCGCCTCGCCGAGCTTGTCGCCGGCCTCGGCCTCCGCGATGCCGTGCACCACCATGAACGCACCCTTGGCCTGCTCGACAGCAGAGGCCGACACCATGGCCCGTCCCACGGCGCGCTGGGACTCGCGGTCCAGCGCCTCACGGGTCACCGGGCTGACGTCCAGCACATAGCCTGCGACGTGCGTGATCTCGCCGTCGTCGGTGAGGTGCGCCTGCCCCGTCACCACGACCGTCCGCGCCTTCCCGTGCGGGTCGACGATCCGGTGGGCGCTGCTGAACGGCCTTCCCGACCGCATCGCCACCACGGCGGTCCGCGAGACCCGGCTGCGATCGTCGGGGTGCGTGCGAGACCTCAGCGCGTCCATGCTCGGCTCGATCTCGCCGGGCTCACGCCCGTGCATCCGGTACACCTCGTCGGACCACCAGGTGCGGCCCGAGTCGAGCTCGACCCGGTACCGGCCCACGACGAGCTGTACACCGGCTGCGAGAACTTCGGCCGCGCCGGCCAGGCCGGCACCCCCGACGGTGCGGTGCGACGACGAACCGCTCATGACATCTCCCCGGGTTCCGGGCTCAGCACCCGGTCAGGACTCGTGTGCCGCCCACCGTACTCCCGAGGCCCAGAACTGCCACCGGAGGAGGCGTTCCGTCATCCGACGGGGGTCGGGTCGGACACTTCCTCCTCCCCTGCCCCGGACGACTCGGCGGCTGCGGCAGCACGCTCGCTGCGGTGCGCGCGGACCGAGTAGACGACCGCACCCACCCAGACGGCAGCCACGACCGCGAGAATCACCGTCGTCACGGCACCGCCCACCGACACCAGATCGGTGCCGAGCAGCGTGCGCGTGTTCGTCAGCACGATGACCCCACCGACCGCGGAACCCAGGACGCGCGGCGGCACCCACCGCACGATCCAGGCAGCGATCGGTGCGGCGATCAGCCCGCCGATCAGCAGCGCGATCGCCCAGGAGCCGTCGATCCCGGCCGTCCCGAGGCCGACGAGGAAGCCGAGGCTGGCCGCCACCGCGACGAAGAACTCGCTGGTGTCGATCGAACCGACGACCTTGCGGGGCTCGAGACGTCCGCTCGCGAGGATCGCGGGGGTACCGACGGGCCCCCAGCCGCCCCCGCCGGTGGCGTCCATGAACCCGGCCACCAGGCCGAGCGGCGTCAGGAAGCGGCGGCGCAGCGGCTGCCCGATCCGGTCGGTGCGCAGCCCGCGGAAGGTGAACCGGAACAGGACGTAGACCCCCAGGCCGAGCAGCAGCACCGACATGAGCGGGCCGGCGATCTCCGTGGAGAGCCAGGACAGGAACGTCGCGCCGGCGAACGCGCCGACCGCGCCGGGCAGGCCGATGCGCGCCACGACCCGCCAGTCGACGTTGCCGAAGCGCCAGTGCGATGCACCGGAGGCGAGCGTCGTCCCGATCTCGGCCAGGTGGACCGTGGCCGAGGCTGCGGCCGGGTTCGTGCCGATCATCAGCAGCAGGGTCGTGGAGGTGACCCCGTAGGCCATGCCCAGGCTGCCGTCGACGAGCTGCGCCCCGAGTCCGACGAGAGCGAGCAGTACGAGAGTGGGCACGAGAGCCTCCGACGTGGGAACGACGAGTTACTCGACATACCCTATCGGTCCAATCAGTTTAATGTCGAGGGGTGTCTCGGGAACGTCGCACCGAGCGTGACCCGGGCGGCTCCGACGGAGCCGTTCCGTCAGGGGTTCTCCCACGCCTCGTCGTCGTCCACCAGGAGCCGGACCTCCGCCGGGATCGTCCCCGTAGCGAGATCCGCGAGAGTCACCTGGGACAGCACCGCCCGAACGTTCGCGCGCAGCGCCACCCAGACGTGCAGCAGCGATGCGGCAGACCCCGAGTAGCCCAGGTCGGACGGGCGCTGGTCACGCACGTACACCAGGGGGCCGTCCACGGCCCGGACGACGTCGGCCACCGAGACCTCGGCTGCGGGCCGGGCCAGGACGTACCCGCCGCCGGCCCCGCGGCGGCTCGCCACGATGCCCTCACGGCGCAGGTCACGAAGGATCGCCTCGAGGAACCGGTGCGGCACCTGCTGGGCGGAGGCCAGAACCTCGGCTGACACGGGATGCTCGTCGGTCGCGGCCGCCAGCTCCACGGACGCGCGCACTGCGTAATCAGCCTTTGCCGAGATCCTCACCCGTGCCGCCTCTCAGCCTGCTCCGCCATCGGTCTCCTTGCCGGTCGATCAGCGACGGACACCGACGACCTGCCCGAACATGATAGGTCCCACCCAGTGGGAAGTTCCGTCGGGGGTATGCAGCGAGGCCCCCCGCACCGTGTGGTGTGGGGGGCCTGGCTGTGAAGGGTGTCCGGCGGCGTCCTACTCTCCCA